>CACEDG010000004.1 GCA_902558225.1 uncultured Pelagibacteraceae bacterium
TGATTTACTTAATAAAAAAATAAAAGTAGAAATAAATAATATTTTATAAATCATTTTTTTTTTCTAATCTTTTTATTCTTATCGTATTCTTTTCTTTTCTCAATCAATATTAATGCCTCTTCCATTGTTAATTCTGTGGGATCCTTTTCTTCAGGAATTGTAGCATTTAACGATTTATATTTTATATACGGGCCGTATTGTCCTTTCATTATTCTAACAGGTTTTTTATCCTCTGGATGCTCACCTAAATCCTTTATTAGAGAAGAAGACATTCTACCTGGTTTGGCCTCTGCAATAAGTGTTATAGCTCTATTTAGACCTATAGAAAATATTTCTTCAATATTTTCTATTCTTGCAGATTTATTTTCACATTTTAAATAGGGGCCAAACCTTCCAGTATTTAACGTGATTTCTTTTTGGTTATCTGGATTTATTCCTAAAGATTTAGGTAATGAACATAAGAATTTAGCTTTTTCTAAATCAATATTTTCTAATTCTAGTCCTTTGGGTATTGAAACATTTTTTAAAAGTTCATTTGCATCTGATTTTAACTTCTTAGTTTTTTTCTTTTTTTTTGATATTTTTTCTATTTCTATATCTGAGGGAATTTTCTCATACTGAAGATATGGACCAAATCTTCCATTCTTTAAATAGATATCATTTCCATTCTCATGTTTACCAATAAATTTTGGTTCAGCTAATTGAGCTTGGGCAGCAGCTTTTGCTTTAGATAACGGTCTTGTAAATTTACACTCAGGATAGTTTGAACAGCCTATAAAAGCACCACCTCTAAAGCTATTTTTTAAACTCAATGTTCCAGTATTACATAATTGACACTTTCTAATTACATTTCCCTCATTATCTTTATCAAAAATCAATTCACCCAAGCTATCATTAAGTAAATCTAAAACTTCTCTTGTTCTTTTTTCTTTCACCTCTGAAACATTATTATTAAAATCTTTCCAGAATAATTCCAAAACCTTAATCCAACTCTCTTTACCTGAAGTTATCTCATCAAGTTGATCTTCTAATCCAGCTGTAAAATTATAATCTACATATTTAGAGAATAATTTTTCTAAAAAAGCAGAAATTAATTTCCCTCTATCAGTTGGAAAAAATCTTTTATTCAAAATTTCTGCATAACCTCTATTTGCGATAGTAGAAATTATACTTGCATATGTAGATGGTCTTCCAATACCCAGCTCTTCAAGTTTTTTTACCAAACTCGCTTCAGAATATCTTGGTGGAGGTTGAGTATAATGTTGTTCATCAATTAATGATTCTATATTGATAGGACCTTTAGATACAGATGGCAAAATACTTTCATCATCGTCCTTACTTTGATTGTTATAAACCTTCAAAAATCCGTCAAACTTTAGGACTGAACCACTAGTTTTACAAATAGTATCATTATTGTCAGAAGTTATTGTAATTGTATTTCTATCAAACTTGGCTGATTCCATTTGAGAAGATAGAGCTTTACTCCAAATAAGTTCATAAAGTTTATTTTGATCTGTACTCAAATATTTTTTAACACTTTGGGGTGTTCTAATAATATCTGTAGGTCTGATAGCTTCATGAGCTTCTTGTGCATTTTTAGCCTTCTTACCAGAATAGTTTAAAGCATCTTTAGGTAAATATTCATTACCAATTTCTTTTTGAATATAGTCTCTAAAAGAAGATACTGCATCTTTCGATAAATTAGTTCCATCAGTTCTCATATAAGTGATCAAACCAATTGTTTCACCTTCTATCTCAATTCCTTGATACAGCTTTTGTGCAATTTGCATTGTCCTAGATGCGCCAAATCCTAGTCTACTTGAAGCAGTCTGTTGAAGGGTAGAAGTAGTAAATGGTCCTGATGGATTTCTATTGATAACTTTGCTTGAAATATCTGTTATACTAAATTTTTTTTTGTTTATAGCTTCTGTAGCATTGTTTATTTCATCTTTATTTTTAAAGGAAAATTTTTCAATCTTATTGTTATTTAACATATTAATACTTGCAGTAATTTTTTGATTGTTTTGATCTTTGAATTTTATATCTAAAGTCCAAAACTCTTCAGGTTTAAAAGATTCTATCTCGTGTTCTCTTTCAGTAATTAGTTTTAAAGCAACAGATTGAACTCTCCCTGCAGATTTGGAGCCAGGTAGTTTTGTCCAAAGTATAGGTGAAATATTAAAACCCACTAAGTAATCTAATGCTCTTCTAGCCATATATGCATCGACTAATAATGGTTCAATTTGTCTTGGGTTTTCAATCCCTTGTATGACAGCTTTTTTAGTTATTTCATTAAATACAACTCGTTCAATTTCTTTATCTTTTAAAAGTTTTTTTTCATTTAGATATTCTTTTACATGCCATGCTATAGCTTCGCCTTCACGATCAGGGTCAGTAGCTAGGATGATTTTAGATGAGCCTTTAGCTGCATCTGTGATTTCTTTAAGATATTTTTTTGAAAAACTATCAATTTCCCATTCCATCTTAAAATTCTGATCTGGATCAACTGAACCATTTTTAGAGGGCAAGTCTCTAATATGACCGTAACTCGCTAAAACTTTATAATCATCTCCTAAGTATTTGTTAATAGTTTTAGCTTTTGCAGGACTTTCTACAATGACCAAATTCATAGAATACAAACTACTCAAAAGACTTAGATAGTCAATTTAATAAATTTTTGTCTTGGTTTCTTCTTTATTTTTCAATCTTTTGATATTTTCTCTGTGAGTAAAAAATATCAAAACGAACATGATTGTAAAAAAAATTACCTGATCAATTTGAGTTAAAATCAATAAATAAACTGGTATAGATAATGCGCCGACCAACGATGAAAGAGAAGAAAATTTGGAGACAAAAAAAGTTACACACCAAGAAATCGTAAAAACAATTCCCAAATAAAAATTGATGGCAAATAAAATTCCCACATATGTAGCAACACCTTTACCACCTTTAAATTTAAGCCAAATTGGAAATACGTGACCTAAAAAAGCACATAATGAAGAAACATATAAAAGATCTTGATAAAAAATTTTTACATATATCACTGGAACGACAGCTTTTAAAATATCCAAGATTAATGTGGAATAACCAATAATCTTATTTCCTGTTCTTAGTGCATTAGTGGCTCCAATATTTCCTGATCCTATTTTTCTGATATCTTTTTTTAAAAATATCTTAGTAAGAATAAATCCAAAAGGTATTGAACCCATTAGGTAGCAAACTATACCTATCAATAATATGTCCATTCTATAGCCTAAATAATTCTTTACCTTTTACAAATGTATTTGTAACTTTTCCCTGAAGTTTTTTATCTTCAATCGAGGTATTCTTTGATTTCGAAATCAATTTATCTTTTTTTACAATCCATGGTTTATTAATATCTACTATACAAAAATCAGCATCATTACCTATAGACAGATTCCCTTTATCTATTTTTAATATTTTTGCTGGATTTGATGTGAGAGCTTTAATAATTGTCTCAAGTTTTAAAGATTCATTATGATATAATTCTAAACTTAAAGATAACAGTGTTTCTATTCCTGAAGCACCAGTGGCAGCTTGGGCAAATGTTAATCTTTTTGACTCTTCGTCTTCAGGTTTGTGATCAGAAACAATTACATCTATTAAATTATCCTTTACTCCTTGAACTAAAGCTAATCTATCTTCTTCTCTTCTCAATGGGGGAGATAATTTCAAAAAAGTTCTAAAATCACCAATATCGTTTTCATTTAATGAAAGGTTGTTGATAGAAACTCCAGATGTAAATTTAACTATTTCTTTTCTATATTTGATAACCTCGAGCGATTTCTGTGATGATAGTTGAGATATATGATATCTACATTTAACTTTTTCTAATAATGTTAAATCCCTCTCGATTAAAATTCTTTCCGCAATTTCTGGTATGCCAGATAACCCTAGTTTAGAGGCAATAATTCCAGAATTTATCATGCCGTTCTTTGCTAGTTCGTAATCCTCAGCATGTTGCATTATTAGACAACCTATATCTTTTGCTGAATTCATAATCCTTGACATTAATCTAGGATTTTGAATTGTTCTTACTCCATCTGTGAAAGCAATTATTCCTTTATTTTGTAAAAGACCAAATTCTGTCATGTTGGTGCCCTCAACATTTTTTGTTAAAGATGCACATGGATAAATATTTATTTTTGACTTATCTCTTCCTCTTCTTTTCAAAAAGTCAACTATAGATACATTATCTATAATAGGATTAGTATTAGGCATAGTTACTACTGAAGTAACTCCACCAGATAATGCTGCATTACTCAAAGTTCTAAAGTTTTCTTTATATTCGTATCCTGGTTCACCAACAAAAACTCTCATATCTACCAAACCTGGAAAAATATATTTACCTTTTAAATCAATTGGTTTTTCTCTACTTGGCAAATTATTTGTATTTACTTTTTTTCCAACAGCTTCAATTTTACCTTCTTCATTAATAATCAAACCTCCTACTTCATTTATTGAATTGTGAGGGTCAACTATATTTGCATTTATAAAATATTGCTTTTTCATTTATTTACAAAATATCTTCAAACAAGCCATTCTAACAGCTACGCCTAGTTCCACTTGTTCCTTGATCACACTTTTATTTATATCATCAGCTAAAATTGTATCTATTTCTATACCTCTATTCATTGGACCTGGATGCATAATTAGAGCATCTGGTTTTGCATGCTCTAACTTATCAGGTGTTAGTCCATAGTATTCATAATATTCTCTATTAGATGAAAGAAATGAACTTGTCATTCTTTCATTTTGTAATCTTAACATCATTACAATATCGCAATCTTTCAATCCTTTTTTCATGTCTGTAAATTTGTTAACACCAAATTTTTCAATTTCTTTTGGCATCAGATTTGTTGGAGCAATTATATTTACTTCTGCTCCAAGCATATTAAGTAAATATATATTTGATCTGGCAACTCTTGAATGAAGAATATCTCCACAAATAGCAATTCTTAAACCTTCAATTTTATTTTTTCGAGTTATGATTGTTAATGCATCTAATAAAGCTTGGGTGGGGTGTTCTCTTCTACCATCACCAGCATTTAGGACTGCACAGTTTACTTTTTGTGAAAGTAGATTACATGCTCCAGAATCTTGGTGTCTAATTACAATTATATCAGGATGCATTGCATTAAGTGTCATTGCTGTATCTATCAATGTTTCACCTTTTTTAATTGCCGAGTTACTAATATTCATTGACATAACGTCTGCTCCAAGTCTTTTTCCTGCTAATTCAAAGGAGCTTTGAGTTCTAGTGGAAGGTTCAAAAAATAAGTTGATTTGAGTTTTACCTCTTAAAACATCAACTTTTTTATTTTTACTCTGATTTACTTTTATGAACGAGTTAGCTTCATCAAGTATCAAATTAACATCATTAATCGATAAATCTTGAATTCCTAACAGGTGTTTTTGAGAAATTTTAATAGCTTGATTAGTTTTAATTGCCATTAAAACCAACTCTATAACTATAAACCTCTATAATAGCAAGTATTAATTATTTAGAAAATCCAATGCTCCTTGTAATATAAAAGCAGCGGCGTTTTCATCTATTTTTTTTTCTCTTTTACTCACATTAATATCTAATTCGCTAGATAGGTTAAAAGCACCTACAGTTGAGAGTCTCTCATCCCATAGACAAATTGGAATTTTTAAGTGTTTTTCAATATTTTCCGCAGTATCTTTTACTGATTGAGCAGAGCTACCTGAGGATCCATCCATATTTAATGGATTTCCAATAATGATTCCTTTTATATCGTTTTCATTAATAATTAATCTGAGCTCATCAATAAGTTCCTTAAGTGAATTTCTATTTATTGTTTTTAAAGGGGTTGCTATTAATTGTTTGTCATCACAGATTGACACACCAATTCTTTTAGAACCCAGGTCTAAACCTATCAATCTACACTTATCTAAGTGTTTTTTTTTAAATTCTTCTAAAGCGATCATATTGTATATTCTAAACTTAAGTGATACTTTGCGTCATATTTAAATAGCATATGAGCATAGATCTTAAAACAATAAAGCATATATCTAAATTAGCAAGAATTTCAGTTGATGAGCAAAGAGCTGAAAAATTGGCTGGTGATTTAAATTCTATTTTTGATTTTATTGAAAAACTTAATGAATTAAAAACGGATAATGTAGAACCACTAACTTCAATTGCTGAAACTTCCTTAAAATTAAGATCTGATGAAGTTAAAAGTAAAAATATCAGAGAACAAATTATTAAGAATTCTCCTCAAGATAATGAGGATTATTTTGTAGTACCCAAGGTAATTGAATAATGTCAGATATAACAAAACAATCTCTAACAGAACTGGTTGAAAATATTAAGAATAAAAAACTTTCCTCAACTGATGTGACTAAAGCATTTATTGATAGATCTGAAAAATCTGGTGAATTGAACGCTTATATCACCAACGACTTTACGTCAGCATTAGATAAAGCAAAAAAATTTGATCAAAAACCAAACCTAGATTTAAAACTGCCTGGTATTCCGATGGCAGTTAAGGATTTATTTTGTACAAAAAATATTAAAACAACTGCTGGTAGTAAAATTTTAAATAACTTTGTACCAACTTATGAGTCAACAGTAACTGAAAATATTTGGAATGAAGGTGCAATACTTCTAGGTAAGCTAAACTGTGATGAATTTGCTATGGGTTCATCAAATGAAACAAGTTTTTTTGGTAATGTTCAAAGCCCTATTGATAAAAATTTAGTTCCGGGAGGTTCATCTGGTGGCTCAGCTTCAGCTGTAGCTGGACAATTGACTCCTGTTACTATTGGTACTGATACTGGTGGATCAATTAGACAACCTGCCTCTTTCACTGGGATTGTAGGATTGAAACCTACATACGGTAGTTGCTCGAGATATGGAATAGTTGCTTTTGCTTCATCATTGGATCAAGCTGGACCAATGGCACAAAATGTAAAAGATTGTGCTTTATTACATGAAGTGATTAGTTCTTATGATCCTAAAGATTCTACCTCAATAGATTTTAAAAGAAATCATTACAGTAAAGAGCTTACAAATAACATAAAAGGAAAAAAAATTGGAATACCTAAAGAATATAGAGTCGATGGTATGCCAAAAGAAATTGAAGCTCTTTGGCAAAAAGGTATTCAATATATTAAAGATTGTGGTGCCGAAACAATTGATATTTCTCTCCCCAATACAAGTTATGCCTTACCAACATATTATATAGTTGCCCCAGCAGAGGCATCATCAAATTTAGCAAGATATGATGGTGTTAAGTATGGATATAGAGCTAAAGGTGAAAATTTAATTGATATGTACGAAAAAACTAGATCAGAAGGTTTTGGTACTGAAGTTCAAAGAAGAATTATGATTGGAACTTATGTTTTATCTTCCGGGTACTACGATGCATATTATCTAAAAGCTCAAAAAGTAAGAAAACTTATCAAAAATGATTTTGATGAGGCTTATAAAAAAGTCGATGCAATTTTAACTCCATCAACACCTAGCTCAGCATTTAAAATAGGTGAAAAAACAAATGATCCAGTTTCAATGTATCTTAATGATATATTTACAGTTCCAGTGAACCTGGCTGGACTCCCAGGTATCTCAATACCTGCTGGACATGACTCAAAAGGTTATCCTTTAGGTTTACAAATTATTGGCAAAGCTTTTGATGAACAAAATATATTGAATATAGCTTATGCTATGGAAGAAAAGATCAATTTTAAAAACAAAATTACTGATTGGTGGATAAAATGAGTAAAAAAGATTCAGAATATTTAATAAATCGAAAAGATAATCAGTATGAGGTTGTAATTGGTTTAGAAGTTCATGCTCAAGTTTTGTCTGAGTCAAAATTATTTTCTACTTCAGCAACCAAATTTGGAGCAGAACCTAATACACAGGTTAGTTTAGTTGATGCTGCATTTCCAGGAATGTTACCAGTAATAAATGAATTTTGTGTTAAACAAGCAATTAAAACTGGTATCGGCCTTAATGCAAAAATTAATAAACGTTCAGTATTTGATAGAAAAAATTATTTTTATGCTGATTTACCTCAAGGATATCAAATATCACAATTCAAAGATCCAATAGTAGGTGAGGGCAAAGTTATTTTGGATATGCCTTATGGTCAAAAAGAAGTTGGTATAGAAAGATTACATCTAGAACAGGACGCTGGAAAAAGTATTCATGATCTTGACCCACAAAATACTTTTGTAGATTTAAACAGATCAGGGGTAGCTTTAATGGAAATAGTGAGCAAGCCTGATCTAAGATCCCCGGATGAAGTTAATGCTTATATTAAAAAATTACGATCTATAATGAGATACCTCGGAACTTGTGACGGAAATATGCAAGAGGGTTCTTTAAGAGCTGATGTCAATGTTTCTGTAAGACCGAAAGGCTCAACAGAATTTGGCACTCGATGTGAAATTAAGAATGTTAATTCAATTAAGTTTATGCAAATGGCAATAGAATATGAGGCTAATAGGCAAGTTGATTTAATAGAAGAGGGCAAAATTATTGATCAAGAAACAAGGCTTTTTGATACAAAGAAAAATGAGACAAGATCAATGAGATCAAAAGAAGATGCTCATGATTATAGATATTTTCCGGACCCTGATTTATTACCTTTGGAGGTTTCGGAAAAATTTATTGAAGAACTTAAAAATGATATTCCAGAACTTCCAGATGATAAAAAGAAAAGATTTATTGAAGAGTTTAAATTGTCTTCTTATGAGGCAAATATTTTAGTGTCTGATATTGATACTGCAAAATACTTTGAAGAGGTTGTAGCTAAAATGGGCAAAAACAAAGATATTAAGTTGGCAGTCAATTGGATTACAGGAGAACTATTTGCCGTCTTAAATAGTAAAGGTTTAGAAATTTCTCAAAGTCCAGTGAGTGCTAAGAATTTCGCTATTTTGATAAATCTTATTAAGAATGGAACTATCTCAGGAAAGATAGCAAAAACTGTTTTTGAACTGATGATCGATGGTGATAAAGATCCACAAAAGATTGTAGAAGAAAAAGGATTAAAACAACAAAGTGATCCAAAAGCTTTAGAGGCATTAATTGACAAAATAATTAATGACAATAGAGAAAAAGCTATTGAATATAAACAAGGTAAAGAAAAATTATTTGGTTTTTTTGTTGGTCAAGCAATGAAGGCATCAGGTGGAAAAGCTAACCCCCAATTAATCAATGAGATTCTAAAGAAAAAATTATAAGGTTATGGGTTCAGACCTTAATATAACAAAACAATTACAAGATTATATTCTAAAAAATGGTTTGAAATTACATCCAATTCAAAAAGAAATAATAGATTATAATTTATCACTTGGTGACTCAAAAAGAATGCAAATCTCTATTTCCCAGTGTCAATTTCTACATTTAATTATTAAGGTTTCTAAAATTAAAAAAGTCCTAGAGATAGGAACTTTTACAGGTTTAAGTACGTTGTCCATGTCCCTAGCTTTACCAGACGATGGTAGCATAGTTGCTTTAGATAAAAATGAAGAGACAAACAAAATTGCTAAAAACTTTTTTAGAAAAGCAAATCAAGATCATAAAATTAAAACAATAATTAAACCAGCATTAGAAAGCTTGATGAGTATTAGGAATGAAAAATTTGATTTAGTTTTTATTGATTCAGATAAAATGAATTACCAAAAATATTATGAAATATCGCTAGATCTATTGAATAAAGATGGTTTAGTGATTATCGATAATGTATTATGGCATGGAGAAGTTATTAACAAAGATATAAATGATAAATTTACGAAAAGTATAAGAGATTTAAATAATTTTATCTCTAAGGATAATAGAATTGAAAAGGTCATGGTTCCTTTTGGAGATGGAATGACTGTGTGTAGGAAAATTTAATGTTCGCTGTATTTGGTTTTTATAAATTTCAAAAAATAAATAATTTAAAAAAAAATCGAAAAACATTAAATAATCTTTTAATTAAAAAAAACATAAATGGATCAATTATTATATCAGAAGAAGGATTAAATGGATGTATATCAGGAAAAAATAAAAATATTAAGGCTACTATTTTTAGATTAAAAAAAATTTTAAGTATTAAAGAATTTGATAGTTCTAATAATTCAAAAAGTGAATTTAAACCTTTTCATAAACTTAAAATAAAAATTAAAAAAGAAGTTGTTCCAATGGATCTTAAAATGTCGAATAAATTTAAAAAAAAAAATACTCATATCGACCCAATAAAGTGGAATAAATTAATAAAAAACAAGAAAACTTTTTTATTAGATGCAAGAAAACCTTTTGAACACAAAGTTGGTTCTTTTAAAAAATCAGTAAATCCAAATATAGACAATTTTAGAGATTTCCCGAAATACTTAAAAAAGTTAAAAAAAGATCAGCCAATTGCAATGTTTTGCACTGGTGGAATTAGGTGTGAAAAAGCTTCTGTATTTTTGGAAAAAAAAGGTTTTAAAAATATTTATCAATTAAAAGGTGGAATTTTGAATTACTTAAAAAAAATTAAACAAAAAAACAGTTTATGGAAAGGTGAGTGTTTTGTTTTTGACAACAGAGTAAGTTTAAAACATGGATTAGAACAAGGAACCTATTCAATTTGTGGTGGATGTAGACAACCAATTTCAATTAAAGATAAAAAATCTAAAAGATATGAGGAGGGTGTAACTTGTCCTAATTGTTTTGATAAACTCACAAAAAACCAAAAATCTCGTTTTAGAATGAGACAAAGTCAGATATACAAGGCAAAACTATCAGGAAAAAAATATAATTTTCAAAAAGAATTTAACTAAGGATTTATTTGTCACAATCTTTCAAATTAACTAAAGATCCAATATGGTTTTTATTGAGAAAAGTTACTATCCCAGCAAGTGTTGGTTCATTATTTCAAACCTTTTACAATCTAGTAGACACATGGTTCGCAGGAAGAATATCTGCTGAAGCAATAGCAGCGATCGCAAAATCTTTTCCAATTTATTTTACTATTATTGCAATAGGTGTTGGATTAACTGCTGGAACTAATACTTTAATTGGAAATAATATAGGCGCTAATAATAAAAAGAAGGCGTCATTATTTGTTGCCCAATCAATTATATTTGCAATTTTTTTATCCGTATTAGTCACTTTTTTTGGTTTAAATGTTTCAGATTTCCTACTTTCTCTTATGGGATCAGATCAAGAAGCAATTGTCCTTACAAGAAAATACCTTGATGTAATTTTTTATGGAACAATAATTGTTTTAATTCAGATTTCCTTAAATGGAACTTTAAATGCTCAAGGTGATACAAAAAGTTATAGGAATGTTTTAATTTTTAGTTTCTTCTTAAATATTGTTCTAAATCCGTTATTTATTTTTGGTTATGGTTTTGTACCAGCATTTGGTATTGCTGGACTTGCAATAGCTACTGTAGTGGCTCAGTTTGTTGGTCTTTTGTATTTAGCATATAAAGTTTATTGTTGTGAATTAAAGCAGTATCTTAAGCCTGAGTGTTTTATTCCAAAATTTGATCTTCTTGGGGAACTCTTGTATCAGACGATTCCTGTGATGTTTAGCATGTTGTTGATTGGTGTTGGTTTGTTCAACATCCTTTACTTCATTGGTCAATTTGGAGATTTAGCTACTGCTGGTTATGGTGCTGCTTTAAGAATTGAACAAGTCTTTTTACTTCCAGTAATTGGATTAAATACAGCGGTATTATCAATCGGGGGACAAAATTTTGGTGCAAAAAATTATGATAGATTGAGAGAATTATACAGAAAAGCTTTAATGTTTGGATCATCTTTTATGATCTGTGCAGGAATAATAATATTTTTAGGTGCAGAGTTTTTAGTTTCATTATTTACTGATAACCAAGAGGCAATAAAGCATGGTGCGATATATCTAAAAGTTGCTGCATTAATTGGCCCAATTTATCCTGTTTTTTTTATAACCACTGCAGTATTCCAAGCAGTGAAAAAGCCATTGTACAGTCTTTATCTAAGTGTTCTTAGATTAACAGCTCTTCCATTTTTAAGTTTATGGTATGTAATTAATATTAAAGGAGGGGATTATGAGGATATTTTTTATACGATTTTAGTAACAAATTGGTTTATGGGAATTGCAGTTCTAATATTTATTGGGTATTTTTTGAATAATGTTTTCAAACAAAATAAAAGTCTTTTTACTTACTAGTATTTGTCTAATATTTTTCTTTGTTACATACTTTGATGTAAAATCTAGTGAAATAAAGGTTATAGACGGAGATACTATTTATTTAAAAAACGAAAAAATTCGTTTTAGTGGTATTGATACTCCTGAAATTAAACAAATCTGTAATAAGAATAATGAGTTTATCAAATGTGGAATTCAAGCAAAACAATTACTTATTAATAAGATTGGTAAAAACAAAGTAAGATGTGTCAAGGAGGGTGTAGATAGGTATAAGAGAATTTTAGCTGAATGTTTTGTAAATAATCAAAGTCTATCTAAATATCTTGTTCGAGAGGGCTATGCTTTTGCTTACAGGAAATATTCAACAAAATTTATTCAAGATGAGGATTATGCCAAAAAAAATAAAAAAGGTATGTGGGCAATGACATTTGAATATCCTTGGGACTATAGAAGAAAAAATTAATCTTTTTGTAATTTTTTTTCCAATTTTCTAACAAGGTAAGAAACAACTAATATTAAGACTAAATATTCTAGAATTAGAAATGTATATATTTCAAGTGGACGATAAGTCGTCACAACCAATTCGTTTGCTTTTCTAGTTAAATCTCCAATACCAATTATCGATACAAGAGAGGACATTTTAAGCACATACACAAATTGATTACCAATAGCTGGTAAAATATTCTTTATTGCTTGAGGTAGAATAACTAATCTCAATTTTCTAAAAAAACTTAATCCCAAGGAGCTTCCAGCCTCCCATTGCGATTTTTTTATTGAATTAATTCCTGCTCTAAATATTTCTGCTTGGAAAGCACTTTCACTTATTGATAGAGCTATGATACCAGAAACGAATGGGCTAAAACTTATACCCGTCATGATTGGAAGTCCATAATAAATCCATAAGATTAAAACCAGTAAAGGAATAGCTCTTACAATCTCAACATAACCAATATTTAGGTAGGTTAAAAATTTACTTTTAGCCAGTGATGGAATAGCAACTAAAAGACCAAGAATAATTGAAATAATGATTGAGACTATGCTAATATAAATAGTAGTTGTCAAACCACTTAGTAAAAACTTCAGATTAGTTAACCCCTCAATGTTGTTTGGTGATAAGATTAACCAGTTTAATTCACTTTTACCACATGAGGTTAATGGAAAGATTAGAATTAATAAAAGTAGATTTTTCACTACTTAACTTATAAAGAATAAAAAATTAATTACTAATTTTTTATAAGCTCTTTAGATTATATTTAGCTAATAACTTTGTGAAGAAGCCTGAAGATTTTTTGTCTTTAATCCATTTATTGACATAATCATTCCACTTAGTATCACCCTTTGGCACCATCATTGCTAAAAATGCTGGATTTTTTCCACCATCTGGAACGATTGCTAACTGAGGATATTTAATAACTAATTTATTTGCTTCTGTTGAACTTGTAATGTTACCATCAGCTCTACCTGCCAAGACTTCTTGAAAGTCTCTTGCTGGTGCTTCAATTGAGTTTAACTTTGATTTTGGGAAAAATTCTTTAGCCTTTTCCTCTTGAGAAGTACCAAGAGTAGTTGCAATTGTTACATTTGAATTATTAAGCGAGTCCCAAGTTGGAAATTTTTTTAAGTTTTTTTTGAGAACAAGTGGCACAGTAGCATATTTGTAATAGGTGTCAGTAAAACCAGCTACTTCAGCTCTCTTTGGCGTTTTTGTAACACTAGTTGAGATATCATATCTTGCAGATGTTATTCCTGAAACAATAGTTTTCCATTCTGCAGGTACAAACTCAATTTTTACACCCATATCTTTAGCTAATTGATTCATTACATCGATATCGAAACCTTTATATTTGTTGGTTGCAGGATCTTTGACTGTCATAGGATCCCAATCTCCAGTAGTACCAACTTTAAGTACTCCAGAAGACAAAATTTTATCTAGATTAGATTCTGCGTTTAGTGAGAAGGGTAAAAGAGCAAATAATGCTACTAAAAATAATTTTTTCATATTTTTTTATTTAACTTATTTGAGATCAAAATGTGACTATAATCTTGACGCACTATCATTCATCCATGCGAATAAATGCTCAGAAAATGAGCGTCTTACAAACAAATTAACTTCATTTTTATTTTGATTATGAATGATTACATCTATTTTTGCGAGAATTGTTTGGGTCACTGAGCCAATTTTACCCTTAAAATCATTAAAATTAAAAGGAGAGCCTGTTTGAAACAAATCATATATCTTATCTCCTTTGAGATTAATCCTCACGAATTGATCTGTGACATCCACCACAGCTCCTAAATTTAATTTAGATATGTTTTTATTCAAAAGTGTTTCAGCTTCATAAGAATTTGTATTTTCTTTAACAACGCCATTGGAAAAAATCATCCATTCATCAGGACTCAACCATAGAGCAGTCAATTTTTCACTTTGAGTGGAAGTATTTGCTTTTGTAGGCAAAACCATATTTAAAGATTTACCAACAGCTGATAAAAATTCTCTTTTTTTACCTCTTACTATCAATTTCATAACAGGTTTAACCTCGTTCATTTGTAAACCTTGATATGATTTTTCCTCTTTAATTGTATGATTATAATTTAGCATTTAATCTTTCACCTTCTTTATCTAAAAAAACTGGATCAGCTACAGTTACATTAATATTCTTATTTTCCATTGGTATGATCAATTTTTGCCCCAACATATTTTTTCCACCTTTTACAACACCTAATGCGATCGACTTTTTTAAATTTGGGCTGTAATAACTTGAGGTTACATGGCCAAGCATTTCAATAGGTGATTTTTTTATATCAGCAACTATCTGTGCGCCTTCTTCCAAAACTTCCTCAGGATTTTCTGTCAATAAACCAACTAATTGTTTTCTATCTTCTCTAATAGTATCAGATCTATATAATGATCTTTTTCCAATAAAATCATATTTCTTTTTGCTTACTATCCAATCCATTTGTAAATCAATTGGTGTTAGTGTTGCATCAGTGTCTTGACCAACTATTATAAAACCTTTTTCCGCTCTTAATAAGTGCATCGTTTCAGTCCCATAAGGTGTAATATTAAAATCTTTACCAGCTTCCATACATTTTTCCCAAACAGATTTACCAAAGTTTGCTTGAATATTAATTTCATAACTATGTTCTCCAGTGAAACTGATCCTCATCACTCTACATTTAATATTATCTATTTTTGCATTTTTGAATGACATATGTGGGAACTTTTCGTCAGAAAGATCTAAATCAGGAATAACTTTTGAAACGATTTTTTTACTGTTAGGCCCACACACACTTATTGTAGCATAATGATCAGTTACAGATGATAAATACACATCTAATTCAGGCCATTCTGTCTGAAGATAGTCTTCAAGTTTTCCCAATACGTTAGCCGCACCGCCAGTAGTAGTGGTCATAATGTAATGATTTTCACCTAGTCTAGTTGTGACGCCATCATCATAAACCATTCCATCTTCATTTAACATTAAACCATAACGACATTTACCCACTGCTAGTTTTGACCAAGCATTAGTATAAACACGATTTAAAAATTCTGAGGCATCTGTACCCTGAATATCAATTTTTCCTAATGTAGATGCATCCAGAATACCTGCTGAGTCTCTAGCGGCTTTACTTTCTCTTTGTACTGCTTGATGCATATTTTCATTATCCTTTGGATAGTACCAAGCTCTTTTCCATTGACCAACGTTTTCAAATTCAGCATTGTTGGCAACATGCCAATCATGTATCGGAGTACGTCTGAATATATCAAAAAATTCTCCTACATTTCTTCCAACAATAGTTCCAAAAGTAAGAGGTGTATAAGGAGGTCTAAAAGTTGTAGTTCCGTGTTCACCCATTTTAGTTCCTGCTGTTTCTGAGATAATTCCAAGAGCATGCATATTACCAAGTTTACCCTGATCAGTTCCCATACCAGTAGTAGTGTATCTTTTTACATGTTCTATAGATCTAAACCCTTCTCTTAGAGCTAACTTGATATCTTTTGCTGTTGCATCGTTTTGATAATCAACAAAAGACTTGGTTTTCCCTATGGATTTATCAGATGGTAATAACCAAATATTTCTTTTTGATTGATTTAAACCTGAGATAGTTTCAACAGTTTTGTATTCAGAATTATCAATATCAAGAAACTTTTTAATAGAAGATAAGGTATTCTTTATTATTTCCTCTAAACCAAAGTCTCCATTACAAGATCCTATACTTATTTGATCTGAGGGATAAACATCAGGAATGAAGACTTGGTCTTCCTCTCTAAATTTTAATTTACCTCCCGATTGTGTAAACAAATGCACTGCTGGGGTCCAACCACCAGATACACCTAAACAATCACAATTCAACTTTGTTTTGTCACCAATGACTGTTTGACCGTCTTTTGAAAGTTTCATGATGGATATTTTATTAATTCTTCTATATCCGTAAGTATCAACAACAGTATAACCTTTATAAATTTTTATATTATTTTTCTCAACTTCGTATAAAATTTTAGAGTCAATCTGCTCTCTATTATCAATTATTGCATTAATCTTAATTCCTCTTTGAATTAAGCTAATGGCTGTTTCATATGCGGTATCGTTATTGGTAAAAAGAATATTATTTTCACCACAAGCCACACCATATAAATCGATATATTTCTTAATTGCCGAAGATAATAGTATTCCTGGGCGATCATTATTATCAAATATTAAAGGTCTTTCTATTGAGCCCGTAGCTGTAATTACTTTTTTAGCTCTAATTTTTAATAATCTTTGTCTTACTTTATTTTCTCTTTGATTGATCGGTAAATGATCTGTGAGATTTTCACGAGCCAATAGAAAGTTGTATCCGTGGAATGCTGCAACGCTAGTTCTTGTTTTTATTTCTAAATTTTCTATTTTAGATATTTCGTTGATTTCTTTTTCTAACCATGAACTTGTTATTTGATTATTAATCTTTGAAAATTCTGAGTTATCATAAATAGAAGATCCCCCCAAATAAGATTTTTCATCAACTAAAAGAGTCTTAAAACCATTTTTAGCTGCCATTTTAGCTGCCATTATTCCTGAAATACCTGCTCCAATAACTAAAACATCACAATGAACATATTTATGTTCATATATGTCTGGATCAGCTACTTTAGGTGATTTACCTAAACCCGCAGATTTTCTAATAAAGTATTCATACTTTTCCCAGAAACTTGCAGGCCACATAAAAGTTTTATAATAAAAACCTGCAGGTAAGATAGGGGATAATAGATTATTAATTCCTCCAATATCAAAATTAACGCTAGGCCAACAATTTTGACTAGATGCAACTAAACCTTCATAGATTTCTACTTCTGTAGCTCTTACATTGGGTTCAGTTCTTGATGAATTATCATGCAATTGAATTATTGCATTGGGTTCCTCAGAACCAGATGTCATAATTCCTCGAGGTCTATGATATTTGAAACTTCGTCCAACAAGATGAACACCATTAGCCAATAAAGCTGATGCTAGAGTATCACCTTTAAAACCAAAATATGTTTTGTTATTAAATTTAAAAGAAACCCGATAAGTTTCATCAATAAATTTGCTTGTTTTAAATCTTAAATTATTAGACATTTTATTTTACTGGTGGTTTTTCACCCATTTTATATACAGCTTTTATTTGGTCGTTTGATGTATCTCTAACCATATTGAACCATTTTCTACAACCATGAACGTGATTCCATCTTTCAAACTGAATTCCTTTTATATTTTTTCTCATGAATAAATATTCTGCCCATTCATCATCACTTAGTTCTGTAGGTTGTTTTGGTCTTACAATATGCGCCTCACCACCAGCTTTAAATTCGCTTTGTTCTCTCTCACCACAAAAAGGACAATTAATTAAAAACATTAGTGTGCAACAGCGGCTGCACCATGTTCATCTACTAGATCACCGCTTACAAATCTATTTATATTAAAGGCAGCATTTAATTTATGAGGTTCGTCATTTGCAATTGTGTGAGCAAATAAATCTCCCGATCCAGGTGTAGCTTTAAAACCTCCAGTTCCCCAACCACAATTAAAGTACAAACCCTTAATTGACGTTTTACTTATGATTGGACTTGCATCAGGACATATATCAACTATTCCACCCCACTGACGAAGCATTCTCATTCTGCTAAATATTGGGTAAAGTTCTAAAATTGCATTTAAAGTTCCTTCAACAATATCATGACTTCCTTTTTGAGAGTAAGATACATAATCATCAGTTCCTGCTCCAATAACCAATTCTCCCTTATCAGATTGGCTGACATATGCATGAACAGCGTTAGACATTACAACTGTATCTATTATCGGTTTTACTGGTTCTGAAACTAAAGCTTGAAGTGGTTTACTTTCTAAAGGTAATTTCAATCCAGCCATATTCGCTATTACACTGGAGTGACCAGCTGCTACAACTCCAATTTTTTTTGTTTTGATAAATCCTTTAGTTGTTTCAATTCCTTCAACTGCATCACCGTTTCTTTTTATTCCTTTTACCTCACAATTTTGAATTATATCAACACCCATTTCATCAGCACCTCTTGCATATCCCCAAGCAACAGCATCATGCCTAGCTGTACCGGCTCTTCTTTGAAGGGTTCCACCTAAAACTGGATAACGAATATCCTGTGAGGTATTTATAATTGGACAAAATTTTTTAACTTCTTCGGTATTTAAATAAACTGCATCAATACCATTCAATCTATTTGCGTGAGTTCTTCTTTTTAAATCTCTAACATCTTGCAAATTATGTGCAAGATTCATAACTCCTCTTTGACTAAACATAACATTATAATTTAATTCTTGAGATAGACCTTCCCATATTTTAAGAGCATGGTCATATAGACCTGCACTTGCATCCCATAAATAATTAGACCTAATTATTGTAGTATTTCGACCAGTATTTCCTCCTCCTATCCAACCTTTTTCAACAACAGCAATGTTCTTCATGTTATGTTTTTTTGCTAGATAATAAGCAGTTGCAAGACCATGTCCTCCACCACCAACTATTATCGCGTCATATTCTTTTTTAGGCTCAGGATCTTTCCAAGCTTTCTCCCAATTTTCATGATAAGAAAAAGCGTTTTTAATAAGTGAAAATATTGAATACTTATTTTTCATAATTATTGAATAATTACTTTATAAATATTGATTATTCAATACAATCAGAAGTGACAAATTTATTGGAAGAGTGGGTGAGAGGCTGAAACCAGTCGTTTGCTAAATGACCGTGCGAGGAAACTTGTACCGAGGGTTCGAATCCCTCCTCTTCCGCCATTTTTAGTACAAAGGATCATCCTTAAAGAAGTTTATCATTGTAACCGGCTTTTGAGCTAAAATATAACGATAGACGTTGTAGTTCTCTAGTACTCTTTGCACATAATTTCTTGTTTCTTTAAATTTGATTAATTCAATCCAATTTACATAATCAATTTGGTTCTTTTGTGGATTTTTATTTATTTTTTTCCAATATCTAACTCTTTTAGGTCCAGCATTATACGCCGCTATTGCAAACGGATAAGCACCATCATATTCTAAAATTAGACCAGCTATATAGTGAGAACCTAAATTGATATTATATTCTGCATCTTTTGTTAATCTAGATTTTGAATAAGGAAGTTTTGCTTGCTTAGCAACCACTTTAGCTGTGTAAGGCATAAGCTGCATAAGTCCTTTTGCACCTGCGTGACTGTTAGCACTTAAATCAAATTCACTTTCTTGTCTTATTATTGATAATATAAATGCAGTGTCAGGAATTTTTCTTCCATTTATATAATTGGGTGTGCTTATAATTGGATAATTAAATTTATTATGAAATCTTTTTTCGTAGGATGCAATTTTGGCTATTTGAATAGCAAAATCAAATCTATCAATATTTGTTGCTAGCTCTGCGGCTAAAATTTCACTGCCATTACTAATATCATCATTAGCTAAATGTCTTAAAATATGTTTTGTATATTTATCTTCATTAAGTTCATCAAGAAGATAAATCGTTTTGACTAATTCTTTTTTAAAGAAGTAGTCTCTATATTCTTTTGAAACTTCAGTATCTTTAGATAATTCAAAAGGTTGATTAGGATTTAACTCCATAAAAGCTAACTGACCATAATATGTAGTAAGAAAATTAGATGCTTTACCAAACCATTCATTAGCTAATTCATTTTTACCAAGTTTTTGATAAGTTTTAGCTAACCAATAGGCTCCTCTAGAAGTACTTATTGGATAACCAACGTTATTATAAAAATTTTCAAAATGATCCTTAGCTAACAAAGGATCATTTAAGAAACTTAATGCTATCCATCCGCTCATCCATTCTGCGGCTGCATACTCAGGTCCATCAGTCAAAGCATGATTACTTGTAATTTTATAAGCTAATGCATATTTTTTTTTATATATTAATGATCTTGAAATGATTTCTCTTTCAAACCACCACTTATCAGGTCTAACTAAATAATCTTCGGTGTTTTTTATTTTTACTAAAATTTCAACAGAGCTATCAACTCTTCCTCTTTTTCTTCTCCATTTTAATCTGTCGTAATTTAAACCCGCATCATTTTTAAATTTTGCTGGAACTTTTGAAATAGCGTTGTCTACACCGTAGGATTTACTCATTAACAACTGTCGTGCCGTATAAAGTAATTCATAATCTTTAGGTAAATATCTTAGCAATCTTTTCAAATCCCAATATTTGTTATTCCATGCGAGATAATCTGCTCTTTTTACGTAATCATCTGCATTTAAATATTTTTTAAACTTTTTTCGATAAAATCTTAATTCAGATTTAGTCAATTCTGCTGAAATCCATCCCTCCTTTATCAGAGATATTCCTTTTGATGAATTACCAATTAAGACAAAACTTTCACCTAATATCATTTTTCCAAAACCACTTAGAGGCTCTTCTGAGCCGAACCAATCTATGATTTTTTTTGGTGAAATAGTGTCTGTTGATAATTTATGTTCTGCTAGGTACTTGACTCTGCCTATTCTTGGAAAATCTTCATTCTTATCAATAAAGGTTTTATACTCATAAAATGTAGCTTTATTACCTTTAGTTAAAAGATGTCTCCATTGTATAAAATTATATATTGATTTATCTTTTGCTTTTTTTGCTGTTTTTATAGCATTTGGCCATTTTGCTTGTTTCATTTCTAAAATTGCTTTTTTAGCTAAAGCGAAATCTTTTTTATTATAATATTTAGATTTTTTTGCTGTCTCTATTTTTTTAGATCCCGCTATTAGCGGTTTCTTTTTTGGTAAAATTAAATCAAGCTTTTTGTTTTTCTTTAAAACTATTTTTTCAGTGGGTTTTTCATCTAATTTCTTAATTGATTTCTTAAGTACTGGTTTAGGCAAAGGTTTAAGAACATCAATTAATAATTTTTGTTCTTTTTCTATTTTTGTTTGCGTTGGTTTTTTTAATGGTATTATCTCAGCTATGGTGAAATTTGTAAGATTTATTAATATGATTAAACTGATAAAAAAAATTAATTTCTTAAACATAATCTTTTACTATATGAATCTTTAAACTATGTTATAAGTACTTATGTTTAAAGGATCAAATGTAGCTTTAGTCACTCCATTTAGAGATGATAAACTTGATGAAGAAACTTATATCAAGTTAATTCATTTTCATATCAAAAATGGTACAAATGGCCTGGTTCCTGCTGGCACAACAGGAGAATCACCAACATTAAGCCACGGTGAACACGAAAAAGTAATAGAATTATGTGTTAAAGAAAGTAACGGCAAGCTCCCAGTTTTCGCTGGAACAGGTTCAAATTCAACTGAAGAAGCAATATCATTGACTACTCATGCAGAAAAAATTGGTGCAGATGGTGCATTGATTGTTACTCCATATTATAACAAACCAACGCAGGAAGGGTTATATCAACACTATAAAGCGATTAATGATAAATGTGGAATTCCAATTTTAATTTATAATATTCCTGGAAGATCAGTAATAGATATGTCGGTAGAAACTATGGCTAAACTATATGAATTAAAAAATATAATAGGTGTTAAAGATGCAACTGGCGATTTAAGTAGAGTTGACCAAACTTTAAAGAAGATGGGCAAAGAATTTATTCAATTAACAGGAAATGATGATAATGCATTAGAATTTAATAAAAGAGGTGGAGTAGGTGCAATAAGTGTAACAGCTAATATTGCTCCTAAACTTTGCTCAGATTTTCAAAAATTTTCCAAATCAGAAAGTGACAATGAAAAAAAAGAAGCAGAAAGATTAAATAAAATTTTACAACCAATTCATCATTCTATGTTTGTCGAAAGCAATCCGAGTCCTGTTAAATATGCTGCAAAACTTTTAGGACTTTGTGATGATAGCGTAAGATTGCCACTTGTAGAAGTAACAGATCAAACAAAAGAAATTGTGAAACAAGCTCTACAGTCTGCTAAATTAATTAAATGACCAAAAAAACCAATGCTGGTTTGAAGATCATTTGTTTAAATAGAAAAGCTAGTTTTAATTATTTTTTTTATGATCTTCTAGAAGCAGGAATAGTCCTTAAAGGATCTGAAATAAAATCTGTTAGGAATGGCAAAGTAAACATTGCAGACTCATATGCTATTGAAAAAAAGGGAGAATTATTTTTAATTAATTCACACATATCTTCTTATAAGGAAGCAAGTTATTCAAATCATAGTCCAAATGAGGAAAGAAAATTATTGCTCAATAAAAGAGAGATAAACAAATTAATTGGGAAGATGCAAAGAGATGGTTTTACTATTGTACCAACTAAAATGTATTTCAAAAAAGGAAAAGCAAAAATTGAGCTTGCCGTAGCTAAAGGAAAAAAACAATTTGATAAAAGAGCAGTTAAAAAAAATAGGGATTGGAATCGTGATAGGGCAAGATATGTCAGAAAATCCAGCTAGAAATATCTATTTAGGAGTAGGTTCAAATTTAGGAAATAAAAAGATAAATATTGAAAAAGCTAAATTTAAATTAAGCCAAAATAATATTATTATAGAAAAAGTGTCAAATTATTATGAAAGTTTTTCATGGCCGAATACTAAGGATCCAAAATTTCTTAATATTATCATTAAAATAATAACAATTAAGTCACCTAAAAATTTGTTAAAATTATGTAAAAAAATTGAAAGAGATATGGGACGCAAAAAGGGTCCCAAAAATTCACCACGAATTTGTGATATTGATTTAATAGATTATGATAATCGTAAGTTAGAAGGCGATATTATTTTGCCACACCCTAGAATGCACACGAGAAACTTTGTTTTAATGCCTATGTATGAATTGGATAAGGATTGGAAACATCCTATTTTAAAGCATTCAATTAAAAAACTTATATTATCATTACCAAATAGAGACATAAGATCTATTAAACAAATTTAATTTTTAGTGTTATAATGTTCAGTATGTTGAATTCTGAAGATTTAATAAATAAAGTTAAAAATTATAATAAATTTTTAAATCCTGAAAAATTAAGTAAAGCATATAACTTTGCTGTAAAAGCTCATAGTAATCAGAAAAGAGCCTCTGGTGATCCATACTCAGTACATCCAATTGAAGTTGCAAATATTCTAACAGATTTGAAGTTAGACAGTGCAACAATTACTACAGGTTTATTGCATGATACGATTGAGGATACTTATGCAACTTATGAGACAATTAAAGGTGAGTTTGGTGATGAGGTTGCTGATTTAGTTGATGGTGTTACAAAAATATCTGTTCTAGAAAATACCGCATCTTCAAGTTCAAAGGCAGAAAATTTTAGAAAATTAATATTAGCAACCTCAAAAGATATAAGAGTATTGCTAGTTAAAATAGCAGATCGTTTACATAATATGAGAACGATAAAAGCTATATCGAAAGAAGACAAACGAAAAAGAATAGCTCAAGAAACGATGGAAGTGTATGCACCACTTGCTGATAGAATGGGTATGCATAGAATCCGTGATGAACTTGAAGATCTTTCATTTGAAATTTTAAACCTTGATGCAAGAACACTAATACAAAAAAGACTTGAGGAAATAAAATTACATAAAAAAGATATTTTTGAAAACTTATCATCAGAATTTTATGAATTATTAAGTCAGAATGATATTAAGTCAAAAATCTATGGTAGAGAAAAAACTCCTTTTTCAATTTGGAGAAAGGTTCAAAAAAAAAGAGTTTCACTTGAACAGATTACTGACATTATAGGTTTTAGAATTATACTTAAAAGTATCGACGACTGTTATAAAACTTTAGGTATTATTCATAAGCACTATAATTGTATACCTGGTAAATTCAAAGATTATATATCTTCAGCAAAAATAAATGGATACAAATCTATTCATACAGCAGTTATTGGATCAAATAAAAAGCCTATTGAAATTCAAATTAGAACTAATGAAATGCATGAATTTGCTGAGAGAGGTATTGCCTCTCACTGGCAATATAAATCCTCAGAAAAGTTTAATTCATTAACGTGGAAAGAATATGACTGGTTAAAAGATTTGGTAGAAATAATTGAAAAAAATGAAAATCCTGAACATTCTTACGAATACACTAAACTTCAAATGTTTCAAGAAAATGTGTTTTGTTTTACACCCAAAGGTTCAGTTATTAAATTACCTAAGGATGCAACTCCAATCGACTTTGCATATGCAGTGCATACTAAAATTGGTGATACTGCAACAGGATGTGAAATTAACGGAAATAAGAGTGAGCTACAAACGATTTTAAGAAATGGTGATAGAGTAAATATTATTACCTCAAAAAGCCAGTCACCTTCTTTACATTGGATACCAATTACAAAAACAGGAAAGGCTAGAGCAGCTATAAGAAGATATTGGCATGATAGAGGTGAAAAGAAACAAGAAAGAATAAAAAAATATAATACCACTTTATGGATTTCATTACCGGATAAACCTGGTCAATTAGGTAACGTGAGTTCACTTATAGGTGATCATAAGCTCAATATATCAAATCTTGAGATGGCCGGTAAAAATCCTAATTATATTAATTTTAAATTTCAACTTATAATTAGAGATCTAAAAAATTTTACTAATTTTATTGCAGAGCTCAAACAAAAAGGTATAAAATTTAAGATAATCAGACACGAAGATAAAAGAAATGCTTTCACACAAAAAATCCTTAGATATTTTAAGAAAAACTAATGCATTATTGGAGGGACATTTTGTTTTATCGTCAGGTTTACACTCCTCCAAATATATACAATGCGCAAAACTTTTAAGTTTTCCACATAAGGCTGAAAAAATATGCAAATCCTTAGCTAATAAAATTAAAAAAAAATTTAAAAATTTTGATCTAATTTTATCTCCAGCAATGGGTGGAATAATTATAGGTTATGAAATTGGTAAAATTTTAAAAAAGGAAACTATATTCTGTGAAAGAGTGAATGGTAGATTTAAATTACGTAGAGGCTTTCAAATTGTTAAAGGGTCAAGAGTATTGATTATTGAGGATGTTATAACTACTGGAAAATCCAGCTTGGAATGTGTAAAGTTAATAAAAAAATCAAAAGCAAAATTAATTGGTTTTGCAACAATTATAGATAGATCGTCAAAAAAAGATTTAAAAATAAAGAAAGAAATAGTTTCGCATCTTAAAATTTCTGTTCCAACTTATAAAAAAAATAAAATCCCTAATGAGTTGAAATTAATTCCTATTTCGACACCAGGAAGTAGATTTTCAAAGTGAAACGTCTTGGGGTAAATATAGATCATATAGCAACTTTAAGAAATGCTAGAGGCGAATTACATCCAGATCCTTTATATGCAGCAAAATTCGTAAAAAAATCAGGAGCTGACTCCATAACGATTCATCTTCGTGAAGATAGAAGACATATAAAAGATGATGACGCGAAAAAAATTTGTTCATTGAAAAAGATTTTAGTCAATCTAGAAATTTCTACTAACTCAAAAATGATTAATAAAGCATTAAAAATAAAACCAAATTTTATTTGTTTGGTGCCAGAAAATAGAAAAGAAATCACCACAGAGGGAGGTTTAAATTTAAAAAAGAATAAAAATAAAATCAAAACTATTATTTCAAAATTTAAAAGAAAAAGAATTAGAACAAGTTTGTTTATAAACCCATCAATTAAAGACATCAAAACTTCTTATGAATTAGGATCTGATTGTGTTGAAATTCATACAGGTAAACTATCTAGATTAATAAAATCAAAAAAAAACTATTTTAAAGAATTTCATAGAATCAAAAAATGCTCCTATATTGCAAAAAAAATTGGACTTGAGGTACATGCTGGACACGGGCTTGATTATAAAACAACTCAATTGTTATCTAGAGTAAATGAAATTGAAGAATTTAATATAGGACATTATTTAATTGGTGAGTCTGTTTTTTTTGGTTTATCTAAAGTTATTAAGAATTTTAAAAAAGTTATCAAATAACAAATGAAAATATTAGGGATTGGGGTTGATATAGTAAAAAACAAAAGAATTCAGACTCTTATTAGAAATAGAAATTTTATTAAAAGAACATTTGGAACCAAAGAGCTTAAATTTTCAAAAGAAAAAATTAATAAAACAAATTATTTTGCTAAAAGATTTGCTGCAAAAGAAGCTTTTTCAAAATCTTTTGGAACAGGTATTAGAGGTAATTTAAGTTTTAAAGATATCGAAATTTTAAATAATAAAATGGGTAAACCTTTTTTTTATAAATCCAAAAAAATAGATCGACTAATGAAAAAAAAGTTTAAGATAAAAAAATATGATTTATTACTCTCACTATCTGATGAAAAAGATCATTCAATTGCATTTTCAATTTTAATAAAGAAATAATGCTAGATAAAAATTTTTTTAAAGAAAATATTAAGACTTTATTTTACGCCTTAATAATTGCCGTTTTTATAAGATCTTTGTTTCTTCAGCCATTTTATATACCGTCATCATCAATGGAGCCAAATCTTTTAGTTGGAGATAGATTATTTGTAACTAAATATTCTTATGGATATAGCAAACATTCATTTCCTTTCAGTCCACCCATTTTCAAGGGTAGATTAATTTTTAGCGAGCCTAGAAGAGGAGATGTTGTGGTTTTTAAAACACCCGCAGATAATAGAACCGATTATATAAAAAGATTAATTGGTTTACCTGGAGACCAAATTCAATTTATCAATTCAAACTTATATATTAATAATGCTGAAATTCTCAAATCTAGAATTTCAAGAGATGATAAAATATTTTGTGGAACAAAAAAAATTGATGTATTTACTTTTGAAGAGATTTTGCCTAATGGAAAAAAACATAAAACTGTTTATTTAAAGAATTACAATTTTGAAAACTCTGATAAATTTTTTGTTCCAAATGATCACTACTTCTTTTTAGGTGACAATAGGGATTGCTCTAAGGATAGTAGATTTTTATCAAGTGTAGGTTATGTACATAAAGATAATCTTGTAGGAAAAGCCCAATTTATATTTTTCTCCTCAGACAGATCTATTGGAAGTATTTTTTCATTTTGGAAATGGAACAAATCAATCAGATTTGATAGATTCTTCCAAAAAATTAAATAATGAAGATTAATTATCAAACTTTAGAAAAAAAAATAAAAGTATTTTTTAAGAATAAAAATTTGTTAACACAATCATTGACACACAAAAGCTATAACAAAGAAATCAATAATGAAAAATTAGAATTTTTAGGTGATCGTGTCTTAGGATTAGTTATTGCAAAAAAACTTTTAGAAATTTATCCTGATGAAAAAGAAGGTATATTGGATAAAAAATTTGCGTCTTTAGTAAATAAAAAAACTTGTTTACAAATCGCAAAAAAAATTAATCTTAATAAATATATTCTAACATTAGATGTTAAGAAAAAAAGAAATATAATTGAAGACAAAGTTATGTCTGATTGTTGTGAAGCTTTGATTGGTTCAATATATTTAGATAGAGGATATAATTCTGTTGAAAAATTTATTTTAGAACTTTGGTCAGATAATATAAAAGATAGCATTGTCACTCAGATTGATGCTAAAACTAAATTACAAGAGTTTTCTCTTAAAAGATTTAAGAAATTACCTATTTACAAATTGGTTTCAAATACAGGACCAAGACATAAGCCTTTATTTAAAGTAGGTGTTAAATTAATTGATACCAAATTCTATTTTGCAGAGGGTAATTCAAAAAAAGATGCTGAACAAAATGCTGCAATAAAATGTTTACAAAATCATAGTATATCATGATCTGGGATGACATTGGATTTTTATTGAGCAAGAATAGATATAATGAAAATTCATTAATTTCAGACATTTATACAAAAAATTTTGGTAAAGTAAGTGGGATCATTTTTGGAGGAACGTCCAAAAAAATTAAGAATTACCTTCAAATTGGAAATAAATTTTACGTAAGTTATAATTCAAAAAATGAAAAAAGTATGGGTTACTTTAAAATAGAAATCCAAGATGCTTTATCACCTTTATATTTTGACAATAATCAGAAATTATCTTGTATCACTTCTGCAATGAATTTAGTAAAGCTACTTACGGCAGAGTCTCAAAAAAATATAAGAATATTTACTTTGCTTGAGGAATTTTATCTTTTATTAAATTCAGAAAATTGGATTAAGAATTATATTTTTTGGGAATTAGAGTTATTTAAATCTCTAGGCTACGATTTAGATTTTGAAAATTTAGTAGATGAAAAAATTATTGATAATAAGAAACAATACATATCAAAATCATCAACAGAAAAAAGGATTATTCCTAATTTTCTAATTGAAAAAAATAGTTCAAATGAGGATATGAATTCATTATTAACTGGTCTAAAATTATTAAGTGATTATCTTGAAAAATCTATTTTAAAGCCAAATAATTTAAATCAACCACTTAGTAGAATCCAATTTATTAACTCTTTAAAATAATTACTCTATAATTTGATCTAATCTATCGGCATAATAACTGACAATAGCATTGGCTCCAGCTCTTTTAAATGCCATTAAACTTTCTAAAATTATTTTTTTGTCAGTCAAATTATTTTTAATCCCATGTTCCAATAAAGAATATTCACCAGAAACTTGATATGCCAAAACTGGAATTTTAAAGTTTTCTTTAACTTTTTTTATTATATCAAGATATGGTAGCCCCGGTTTAACCATAACCATGTCAGCACCTTCTTTAATATCTAAAGCGACTTCTCTAAGAGCCTCATCACTGTTTTTGAAATCCATTTGATAACTTTTCTTATCTCCTTTTAGTAAATTTTTTGAACCAACTGCATCCCTAAAAGGTCCATAATAACTTGATGCATATTTAACTGCATAAGATAAAATTTGTGTCATTTTAAAACCATTCTTATCTAATGATTTTCTTATCTCGCCAATTCTACCATCCATCATATCTGATGGTGCAAGAACATCACAGCCCATTTGTGCTTGTAGTAAAGATTGATCTAGTAAAACTTTAATTGTTTCATCATTAAGAACATATTCATTTTTTAAAAGTCCATCATGACCATGTGATGTGTATGGATCTAATGCTACATCACACATAACACCAATTTCATTTTTATATTTCTTCTTTATTTTCTGTAATGCTTTACAAACAATGTTGTTTTCATTGAGAGCTTCGGTGCCTAAAGTATTTTTCTTTTTTTTATCAGTATAAGGAAATAAAGCTATCATAGGTAATTTTTTTTTTATTGCTTTATCAACTATAAAATTTAATTTATCGATAGTATATCTATATACACCTGGCATTGATTTAATAGGCTGCTTTTTATTTTTTCCATCAATCAAAAATATTGGAAGAATGAAATCATTAGATGTGAGATTATTCTCCTCAATTAATCTTCTTGACCAATTGTTTTTTCTACTTCGTCTAAGTCTTAATTCTGGAAATTTTCCTGTAATCATTATTAAATATATTTATTATATGCGACAAATGTTATATACAAATATATCTTAAAAAAGATATTAAACAATAAAAGGAGACAAAAAATTTAATGAGTTTAAACTTTAATGATTTTCAAAAACAAGAAGTCAAATTTGACATTGTTAAACTTAAAAAGGCTTATAAAGAATTATTAGCAATTAAAGGTTTCACTAGTATTGAAGGTATTTCCAATTTTGGAGCTATTTCACTCACACAAATTCCTGGTGATCCAGACTCAATTAAAGGTCACAAGGCTAGAGGAGTATTTTGGACTAAACCTGACTCCTCAGGTAAAGAAGCTATGAGAGATGAGATGATTGATGAGTCAGCTTATTCTGAATTTATTGAGGAATATAAAGAAACATATTTTAAAGAGGTATTTGATACACTTTCAAAAAAATATAAGTTAGGACGTGTAAGAATTTTATTAAAAGAACCAAGATCAACTTTAAGTTGGCATAGAGATCCTGAGCCAAGACTTCATATTCCAATAATTACAAATCCTGGATCAATAATGGTTATTGATAATGTTGCAAAACATATGCCTGCTGATGGTTCTGTTTGGATTACTAACAATACTAAATATCACAATGCTTTCAACGGTGGTGAAGAAAATAGAATTCACTTAGTTGCTTGTGTTTTAGACTACAAGTTTAATTAATTTGAAAAAAATTTATATTTCTTCAGATCATGCTGGTTATAGTTTGAAAGAAAATATAAAGAAAAAATTTAAAAAAAAATATATTTTTTTAGATCTTGGAACAAATAATTCGAAAGTCTCAGTAAATTATCCAGATTTTGCCCATAAATTGTGTAAGAAAGTTAGTAATGACTCAAAAAATATAGGGATTTTGGTATGTGGATCTGGTATGGGCATGTCTATGGCAGCAAATAAACACAAAAAAATAAGAGCTGCCGTGTGTTATTCTGTAAAAAACACAAAATTATCTAGATTGCATAACAATGCAAATATTATAACATTAGGTTCAAGATTGACAAAAAAAGATACAGCCTTTAAATGTATTGAAGCTTTCATCAATACTAAATTTGAAGGTGGTAGACATATAAAAAGAGTAAAGAAAATATAGGTAAAAATGTCGAGTGAAACAAAATATATAAATTCATCTTATCAAGATTTTTTTGAAAAAAGTCTTTCAAAAACTGACCCAGATTTATTTAAAGCTATTAATGATGAATTAATAAGACAACAAAATCATATTGAATTAATTGCATCTGAAAATATAGTTTCACAAGCCGTTTTAGAAGCTCAAGGATCAGTTTTAACAAATAAATATGCAGAAGGTTATCCGGGTAAAAGATATTATAATGGCTGTGAACACGTTGATGTTGCAGAACAATTAGCACTAGAGAGAATTAAAAAACTTTTTAATTGTAAATATGCTAATGTCCAACCCCATTCTGGAGCTCAAGCAAATGGAGCTGTGTTTTTAGCTTTATTAAAACCAAATGATACTTTCATGGGAATGAGTTTAAATTCAGGAGGCCACATTACACATGGATTAAAGATTTCAATGTCAGGAAAATGGTTTAACGCCATAAGTTATGATGTGGATAAAAAATCTGAATTAATTGATTATGAAAATGTTGAAAAGCTCGCTTTAGAACATAAACCAAAATTAATTATTGCAGGTGGTAGTGCGTATTCAAGAGTTATTGATTTTAAAAGATTTAGAGAAATTGCTGATAAAGTTGGCGCATATCTTATGGTAGATATGGCTCATTTCTCAGGTTTAGTTGCAGGGAAAGGGTATCCAAATCCATGTGACTATGCACATGTCGTAACATCCACAACACACAAAGTATTCAGAAGTGCACGTGGTGGAATTATTTTATCTAATGATTTAGATCTTGGAAAAAAATTTGATACAGCTGTTTTTCCTGGATATCAAGGTGGGCCTTTAATGCATATCATCGCTGCTAAAGCAGCAGGTTTTTTTGAAGCGTTAAAACCGGAATTTCAAACTTATATAAAAAATGTTTTAGCAAATGCTAAAATGCTAGCAGAGACTTTAAAAAATAATGGGTTTAAGATTTATTCAGGCGGCACAGATACACATTTAATGTTAGTTGACCTTAGACCATTCGGTGTAAAAGGAAATACAGCCTCTGAGAGTTTATGTAGAGCTAATATTACTTGTAATAAAAATGGGATCCCTTTTGATACAGAAAAACCAATGATAACTTCAGGTATACGACTTGGTTCACAAGCAGCAACTACCAGAGGGTTTGGTTTGAAAGAATTCGAAAAAGTTGGTGAATTAATAACAAAAGTAATAAAAGGATTATCTAAAAATCCAGAGGATAATAGACAAGTAGAGGAAGAAGTGCGAAAAGAAGTGATAAATTTATGCTCTAATTTTCCGATTTATAAAAATTTAAATAGATGATTTGTCCTTGTGAGAAAAAAGGAGAAACTTCTGTAGTAGACTCTAGACCTACAGAAGATGGTACAGCAATACGTAGAAGAAGGCTTTGTAGTTGTGGTGCGAGATTTACTACCTTTGAAAGAATACAACACCGCGAAGTTATGGTTGTTAAAAAGAATGGACGTAAATCCTCTTTTGATCGAGATAAATTGGCTAAATCAATTTACATTGCATTAAAAAAGAGGCCTTTAGATACAGAAACCGTAGAGAAATTTATCAGTCGTATTACAAGATCATTAGAAGAGCTAGGACAGAATGAAATTGCAAGTAATACAATTGGAACAATGGTAATGGAAGGTTTAAAAGAATTAGACCCTGTTGCTTATGTTAGATTTGCCTCTGTTTACAGAAATTTTAGAGAAGAGCAGGATTTTGTACAATTTGTGGACAAACTAGATGTCTACAAAAAAAGATAAATTTACCAATCAAGATAAAAACTTCATGAAATTAGCTTTAAATTTAGCTAATGCCAGAAGAGGACTAACAGGAGACAATCCCTCTGTAGGATGTGTCATAGTTAAAAATGATAAAATAATATCAATTGGTCAAACAGGCTACAATGGTAGACCGCATGCTGAACACAACGCTATTTCAAACTGTTTAGATAATTTAAAAGATTCAAAAATGTATGTTACTTTAGAACCGTGTAATCATTACGGAAAAACTCCACCATGTACTAAAAATATTATTAAGAATAAAATTGGTGAAGTTTATTATGCAATCGATGATATTGACTTAAAAGTAAAAGGAAAAAGTTATTCAATTTTAAAAAAGAACAACATTAAAGTTAAAAGAGGGCTTTTAAAAAAAGATGCAATCAATCTTTATAGATCTTATTCAATAAATAGAAAAAAAAAGTTACCTTATGTAATTGGAAAAATTGCATTATCAAATAATAATCTTATTTATAGTCAATTTTCAAAAAGAATCACCGATCAAATATCTGATAAATTAACTCATTATTTAAGATTTAAAAGTGATGCAATATTAATTTCAAGCAAAACACTAAACATCGATAATCCAAAACTAAATTGTAGATTAAATGGTTATAATAAGTTTTCTCCTAAAAGGATTATTTTAGACTCAAATTTAAAAATTGACCTCAAAAGTTACATAGTTAAATCAACAATTAAGGGAAATACAATTATTTTTTATAATTCAAATAATAGTATAAAAATGAAAACTTTAAAAAAAAAGGGAGCCACTTTAATTAAATCAAACAAAGATAAAAATAAAAATTTAGATCTAAAAAAAATTTTGAAAAAGTTATATTCTATAGGTATTAGAAATCTTTTAGTTGAAGGTGGGGATGAGCTAACAAAAAATTTTCTTAAAAAAAGGTTGTTTAATGAATTTTATATGTTCAAAAGTCCAAAGAATTTACCGAAAAAAAATAAATACTTAGATTTTACGTCTTTTAGTATCTTAAATGATAAATATAGTAGACTAAAGACTAACTCCAAACTCGCTAATGATAAATTAATAATTTATAAAGATTAAAATGTTTAATGGTATAATATTTAAAAAAGGAACGATAACAAAAATACTTAAAAGACCAAAAGGTATTAATATATTTGTTAAATCTGACTTAAAATTGTCCTCAAAAGATATTGGTGTTTCAGTAGCATGCGATGGAGTATGTCTTACTCTTATCACAATAAAGAATAAAATTATGGAGTTTTATTTATCAAATGAAACAATCAAACGATCAAAATTTAATTATATAAAGATAAAAGATGAAATTAACCTGGAACTTCCTCTTAAATATGGTCAAAAAATTTCTGGTCATATTTGCCAAGGTCACATAGACGCCATTGGAAAAATATTAAGTATTAAGAAAATTGATAAATCCTATTTATTTAATTTTGAGATAAATAAAAAGGAAAGGGGGAACATTATTGAAAAGGCTTCGATTAGTATAAATGGTATTTCACTTACAATATCTAAAGTGACTAATAAGGGTTTTCAGATCTGGGTTATTCCTCATACTTACAAACTAACAAACTTATCCTCACTTAAAAAAGGCAGTTTAGTTAATGTTGAAATAGATATTCTTTCAAAATACGTTAAAAATTATTTTTATGAAAAAAAATAATTACGCATCTATTGAAAGTATAATAAATATAGCCAAAAAAGGAGGCATGTATATTTTAGTTGATGATGAAAAAAGAGAAAATGAAGGAGATCTTGTTATGTCAACATCGGATACTAATGCCAAAAATATTAATTTTATGGCTAAATATGGAAGAGGTTTGATTTGTCTAGCATTAGATAGTTTACAGGCTAAAAGATTAAATTTATCTCTGATGTCACCTGTTAATCAGTCTAGAAATCAAACAGCCTTTACAATTTCAATCGAAGCAAAAAAAGGAATCACAACTGGCATATCCGCAAAAGATAGAGCAAAAACAATTAAGATAGCATCAAGAAAAAATGTAAATAAGAGAGATATAGTATCACCTGGTCATGTGTTTCCGATTATAGCTAAAGATGGTGGTGTCCTTGTTAGAGCTGGTCATACAGAGGCTTCTGTAGACATTTCTAAATTAGCCAAAAAAAATAATTCTGCGGTTATTTGTGAAATAATGAATGAAGATGGGACAATGGCTAAAGGTCTTGAACTTTTTGATTTTGCAAAAAAACACAAACTTAAAATTGGAAAAATTGAAGATCTTATTTCGTATCGATTAAAAAAAGAAAAATTAGTAAAACTAAAAAAATCATCAGAAATAAAAGTAAAAAACCAAAAATATAAAATTAAGATATATGAAAATTTGTTAGATGGATCAGAGCACTTTGCACTTATTAAGGGCTCGTTAAAAAGATCTGTTATACCTCGTGTAAGAGTTATTTCCTCAGATGTAGTTTATAATTATCTTATCAATCAAAAATTACCTAATTCATTCGATAAAACTATTAACTATTTTAAGAAATATAGTAATTGTGTATTAATTTTTATTAAAGATACGAACTTGAATTCAGTTACTCAAACATTAAAAACTTTTAAAAACAAAAAATTTAACAAAAAAGGGAAAGATAATTTAATTAGAAACTATGGTATCGGAGCTCAAATTATTAAAGATTTAAAAATAAACAAAATGATATTAATTACAAAGACACCAAAAAAGGTTATAGGATTGGAAGGATTTAATATAAAAATTACTAAACAAGAATTGATTTGATGAAAAAAAAAATTTTAATTGTTATTGCCAATTATTATGCAGATATATCTTTGGGTTTGTTAAATAGCGCAAAAAAAGATCTTCCAAAGAACTTTTATGTAAAAATAATTAAAGTTCCTGGTGTATTTGAAATACCGGTGACAATTTCAAAAAATTTAAAAAAATTTGATGCTTTTATCGCTCTTGGTTGTGTAATCAGAGGACAAACTCCACACTTTGATTTTATATCTATGTCATCAACTAATGCAATAATGAATTTATCTATAAATTCAAAAAAACCAATAGGAAACGGTATTATAACTTGCTTAAATATGAAGCAAGCAAGAGATAGAAAAATGAAAGGTTCTGAAGCTGCAAAAGCAGTTATGTCAATATTATCACAATAATGAGAACCACATATAGTCCAAAAAATAATCCAAGAGTAATAATAATTCAAAAATTATATGGCAAATTTTTAAATGATGATGAAAAATTAGATTTTCCTAAACATAGATTTAAAAAATTTATAAAAGATATTGTTTTTGGGACAATTGAACGAAATGAATTATTAACTGAAGAGTTATATAAAAATTTAGGTAAAGAATTTAACTTAGATAAACTTGATAAATTATTTCAGGTTATTTTGATGTCAGCCACTTATGAATTCTTATATAAGCCAAATTTATCTATAAATATAATAATTAAGGAATATCTAATTGCTTCGAACTTTTTTTTAAATGACTCACAAACAAAATACCTCAATGCTTTACTTGATAATATAGCAAAAAAAATAAGATTATCGAATGCATGAATTTGAGCTAATAAAAAAATATTTTTCTCCTTTATCATTAAATGATAAGAGTTCTTTAGATCTTAATGATGATGTTTTTTTTAATGAATCTCATAAACTGGCTATATCTGTAGATACTTATGTTGAAGGTATTCATTTTATAAACTTTAAAAAACCTGACTTGGTTATAAAAAAAATTTTAAGATCTTCTATTTCAGATTTGATATGCAAAGGTATTTATCCAAAATTTTACTTTATATCTGGATCAGGAAATAAAAAATCTTTTTCTAAAACTAATTTAAAAAAAATTTCAAATTCACTTAAACAAGAACAAAAAAAATATTCAATAGAGATAGGAGGTGGAGATACAGTTTTTTCAAGAAAATTAAGTTTTACAATCACATCAGTTGGATTTTCAAAAAAGATTATTTATAGAAATAAAGCAAAAATTGGAGATGATATTTATGTAACAGGTAATCTAGGAGACAGTTATTTAGGTTTAAAAGTTCTCAAAAAAAAAATTAAAATCAATAAGAAATTAGGCAATTATTTTATAAAAAAATATTATTATATAGATTTAAATATGAAATTTGCGCATAAATTGTTATCATTAGCAAATACTTCAATTGATGTATCTGATGGCTTATTTAGTGATTTAGATAAACTAATAAATAAACAAAAACTTTCGTACAAATTATATCTTGAAGATATCCCAATTTCTCAAAATATGAAAAGATTAATTGACTTGAAATTAATCAAAAAGATCAATTGTATTTCTAAAGGTGATGACTATCAAATATTATTTACAGCAAAACCATCCAAATCTAATATTATAAAAAAAATTGGTAAAACTTTAGGTGTCAAAATTTCAAAAATAGGAAAAATCTGCTCTTCATCTTATACCTCTAAAATTATTGATGAAAAAAAAGCTAAAATTACCCCCAAAAACAAAGGATATTATCATAGTTTTTAAAAGTTAATCATTGCCTTTTGTACCTTTTTTTGTATTGTCCGCCTTTTAAAAACTAACAATTAACAACTAATTAAGGTTTATATGAACTCAACTATTGAAACGATTCTTTTATACACAATTGCTGCTGGATTTTTATCAATTGTTTATGGATATTTTACTGGAAAAAATATTTTAAACTCAAGTGCAGGTAATTCTAAAATGCAGGACATTGCATCGGCAATCCAAATAGGTGCAAAGGCTTATTTAGCAAGACAATATAAAACTATTTCAATTGTTGGAGTTGTTGTTTTAGTTATTGTTAGTATAGCTTTTAGTCCACTTGTAGGTTTAGGTTATTTAATTGGTGCAACATTATCAGGTATTGCTGGTTATGTTGGAATGTTAGTATCGGTTCAAGCTAATGTAAGAACTGCAGAAGCATCCAGAAAAGGATTAGCAAGTGGCCTATCTGTTGCATTTAAATCAGGTGCTGTTACTGGAATGTTGGTAGCAGGATTAGCTTTACTAGCTATAGCAGTCTATTATTACTTATTACTTAAATTTGATATTAATGAAAGAGAAATAGTTAATGCTTTGGTTGCCTTAGGATTTGGGGCGTCATTAATATCTATATTTGCTAGATTAGGTGGTGGTATATTTACAAAAGGTGCTGATGTAGGAGCTGACTTAGTAGGAAAAGTTGAGGCGGGAATACCAGAGGATGATCCTAGAAATCCAGCTGTTATTGCAGACAATGTTGGTGATAATGTTGGTGATTGTGCTGGTATGGCTGCTGATTTATTTGAGACTTATGCAGTAACGATAGTTGCTACTATGGTTTTATCATCAATTTTTTTTCCTGGTGATTTATCAATGATGATTTATCCATTAACGATTGGAGGCGCTTGCATCTTAACTTCTATTATTGGTACATTTTTTGTAAAATTAGGTAATAGCAAAAATGTGATGAATGCATTATATAAAGGATTTGTTGTTTCTGCCATTGCATCATTGATTATACTTTACCCAGTCACAGACTATGTTTTGGGTCTTGATAATTTTTACTCTCTAAATAATATTTCTTTTTCTGGGATAAGTTTATATTACTGTGGTGTTATTGGACTAATTATAACAGGACTATTGATATGGGTAACAGAATATTATACTGGTACAAACTATAGACCTGTAAGAAGTGTTGCTAATTCATCAACAACTGGCCATGGAACAAATGTAATTCAAGGTCTTGCTATCTCACTAGAAGCTACTGCTATACCAGCTTTAATAATAGTAGCTGGAATTCTACTTACTAATAATATTGCAGGTTTGTATGGAATAGCCATTGCTGTTACGACAATGTTAGCTTTAGCAGGTATGGTTGTTGCTTTAGATGCTTATGGTCCTGTAACAGATAATGCTGGTGGAATAGCAGAAATGTCAAAACTACCAAATAATGTTAGAAAAACTACAGATGCATTAGATGCTGTTGGAAATACTACTAAGGCCGTAACAAAAGGTTACGCTATTGGGTCTGCTGGATTAGGGGCCTTAGTTCTTTTTGCAGCATATACTGAGGATATAAAACATTTTTCAAAAGAAGTTGGTTCAAAATTAGAAGGTATTGTTGTAACATTTGATTTATCAAACCCCTATGTAGTAGTTGGTTTATTAATTGGTGGAATGTTACCTTATCTGTTCGGTTCTATGGGAATGCAGGCTGTCGGTAGAGCAGGAGGTGCAGTAGTAATTGAAGTGAGAAGACAATTCAAAAAATATCCAGGAATTATGAAAAGAAAACAAAAACCTGATTATGCGAAGTTGGTTGATTTACTTACAGTTGCTGCAATTAAAGAAATGATTATACCATCACTATTACCAGTTTTATCACCAATTGTTTTATACTTCATAATACTTTCAATCGGTGGACAAGTTGCTGCCCTTGCTTCTGTAGGTGCTATGTTATTAGGAGTTATTATAACGGGTTTATTTGTAGCTGTCTCAATGACTGCAGGAGGTGGAGCTTGGGATAATGCAAAAAAATATATTGAAGATGGAAATCATGGAGGTAAGGGATCCGAGGCACACAAAGCAGCCGTAACTGGTGATACTGTTGGTGATCCTTATAAAGATACTGCTGGTCCTGCAGTTAATCCAATGATTAAAATTACAAATATAGTAGCTTTACTTCTTTTAGCTGTTATCGCTGGTTAATTTCTTTTCTTTTTTTGGCCCTCTGACCAAGAGGGTCATTTATCTTTTGTCTCATACTAGACATAAAATCATAAATAAATGATCTTTTAATTCCAGCTGTTTTAGTTGTTCCTTTTTCAATTTTGATATCTTTCATATCATCCATATTATAAAATTTTTTCTTTTTAAGAATTCCATATTTATCAATTTCTAAAACAAGTATATTATTTTCAAAAATTTTCATTTGACCTAAATTTTTCAATTCTGATTGAGTTTGCCTTCTTTCAATATATATCCAAACATCATTGTCAAATTTACTTATTGTAGAGGGATTTCCTAATGTATTAATGATATCATTTTTATTTGATGAATTAATTATCAATGTTTTTTGTTTTTTATCTAAAAAGGGGACACCGTGTTGTTTAACTACTTTTTTAAAAGAACAATTTGTAACTGTTAATGATAGAATAATTATATATAATATTTTTTTCATGAATAATAATTTCTTAAATATTTATAACAATTTGGTAAAATACACTAGAAATAAAAATTTATATATATCTTTAAACCGTGGGGATAATTTTTCAGACAGATTGATACTTTTTTTACTGCATTTTGCTTTTTTTTTAAAAAATTTTAAAAGAAAAGAAAATAAAAAATTGCTTCAAGATTTATATGATTATATTTTCAGACAATTGGAATTAAGTATTCGTGAAATTGGATATGGCGACCAATCAATTAATAAAAAGATGAAAGATTACTTAAATCATTTTCATCATATGGTATCCGAAATTCATTTTTGGGATAATCTTGAAAAAAAGGAAAAAAATAAGACTATTTCATTTTTTTTAGAAGATTTTAAAAAAACTGATGAATTAGTTGATTATTTTAATCAATTTGATGAAGATTTATCAAAAAAAAATTTGAATTCTTTTTCAAAAAGTGTAATTAACGAGTAATTATGGCTGTACCAAAACGAAAACAAACTCCGTCTAGGACTGGAATGAGACGATCAAAAAATATGAAATTCTCTGCCAAGAATGTCATTGAAGACAAAAAGTCGGGTGAATTTCGATTATCTCATCATTTAGACCTAAAAACTGGTATGTATAAAGGAAGACAAGTACTAGATCCAAAAGATTAATAATCTACAATATTAAAATGTCAGATTTAATAAAAATTGCAGTTGATGCAATGGGTGGTGACAATGCTCCCAAGAAAGTTATAGATGGAATTATTCACAATCACAAAAATTATAAAAAAAATTTTTTTATCATATTTGGAAATGAAAAAGAAATTATTCCTCATATAAATAATAAAATAGATAAAAAATTTTATAAAATAGTTAATACAGAAAATTATGTCAAAAGTACCGATAGTCCTTTAGAGGCAGCAAAAAAAGGTAAAGACACAAGTATGTGGCTTGCTGTAGAGAGTGTTAAAAATAAAGAGGCAGATATAGTCATCTCAGCCGGAAATACAGGAGCATTACTAGTGATAGCTAAATTAAATCTTAAGATGATTGAAAATATTGATAAACCAGCTTTGTCTGCGTTATGGCCAAATAAGAAAGGTATGAGTGTAGTTTTAGATCTTGGTGCTAATATTGAATGTAGTGCAAAAAATTTGTTTGATTTTTCTATAATGGGTGCATCACTTTATAAATCACTTTATCCATCTGATATTCCTAGAGTTGCACTTTTAAATATAGGATCAGAAGAACTTAAAGGAAATGAAATCATTAAGGAAACTTTTCAAATATTAAATAACAAAAAATCAACTGATTTTAATTTTTCAGGATACATTGAAGGTAATGAACTAATGAATGGCGAAGTTAATGTCATTGTTTCAGATGGTTTCACTGGAAATGTTGCATTAAAAACTGCAGAGGGAACAGCTAATTTTATAACTGATGAATTAAAAAAAGCCTTAGGTGGAACTTTAATAGGAAAGATTTCATCTTTTCTTAATATTACTAATTTAAGAAAGTTTAAAAAAAGACTAGACCCAAGATTATACAATGGTGCAATATTTATTGGATTAAATTCTCCAGTTGTTAAAAGTCATGGAGGGACAGATTATATTGGTTTTTCAAATTCCTTAAATGTCTGTAGTAAAATTGTAAGTGGAAATCTAATAGATAAAATAAAGAGTAATATTTAAAAGATGAGGATAAATTTAACTAAAAAAGACTTAGTTAATTTAGTTTATATGCAAATAGGTTTTTCAAAGAGTATTTCAGAAAACCTTATTGATGAATTTTTCTCAATTATTATTTCAAATCTCAAAAAAGAGAAAAAAGTGAAAATTTCTAATTTTGGAACATTTTCGATAAGACAAAAAAAAATAAGAATTGGAAGAAATCCCAAAACAAAAGAAGAAAAAATAATATCAGCTAGAAAAGTTGTCCTATTCAAGCCCTCAAAAGAATTTAAAAATTTTTTAAATGATAATAATTATGAATAAAAATACAAATGCATATAAAACAATAGGGGAAGTCGTTAAGATATTAAAATTAAAATCTAAAAAAGGTGAAAACTTACCAACACATACAATAAGATTTTGGGAGAAATCTTTTAAACAAATCAAACCAAAAATATTGTCGGGAAATAGAAGATATTATGATCAGAAAAATATTGATTTATTAAAAAAAATCAAATTTCTTCTAAAAGATCAAGGTATGACTATTAAAGGCGTAAAAAAGATATTAGATGATAATCTAATTTTAAAACTTGACGAAAAATCAAATCAAACTATAAATTCAGAAAATTTTAGAAATAAGATTGTGAAAATTTCAAATTTGTTAAAAGATTTAAAAACAAAAATATAGTTTATGCCAAAAAAAACACATATTAAAGTAAGATTGGTTCCAGAATCCAAACCTGATAGTTCTTTTTTTTATTACGTAAAAAAACCAGCTGGTGGTGAAAAGGCAAAAGTAAAATTAAAAGCAAAAAAATATAATCCCTCTACTAGAAAACATGAAGTTTTTATCGAAAAGAAGCTTCCACCTCATAGTAAATAATTATTTTTTTTTAAAATTTCTCTTTTCGTAATCAATATAAGACCAAATCATATTTTTCCATATACGATAAGTGATTTTAGGATCTATTTTGTTTACTATAGATTTTTTTTTAATATTCTTAAGTATTATTTTAATTCTTTTTTTATCAATAATTTCTTTTTTTTTATCTTTTAGTTTTAGAACTTGATTTACAAGATATGTTCTTTTTTTGATAATCTTTATTAATGAGTTATCTAACTTATCTAATTCTGATCTGATTTTATTAAGTTTTTTTCTTTTTAATGGCGACATTTATATATTTGGATAATTTAAAAATTATTATATTTATCCCCACATGTATACAATAAATACAAAAATTAACAGTCAATTGTCAATTTGGTTAATTTCAATGTTTTGGATTATTTCTTTTATGATTGTTGTCGGTGGTTTAACAAGACTGACGGACTCTGGTCTCTCGATAACTGAATGGGAACTTTTTTCTGGATTTTTTCCACCTCTCAGTCAACAAGATTGGATAATGTACTTCAATCTTTATAAAGAAATACCAGAATTTAAATTACAAAATTACAATATGACACTAAATGAATTCAAAATTATTTTTTGGTGGGAGTGGGCGCACAGATTTCTTGGCAGATTAATTGGTATTGCATATCTTGTACCATTAATCTATTTTTCTTTTAAAATTAAGATTAGTAAATTATTAAATCTCTATTTCATTTTTTTACTTATATGTTTTCAAGGTTTTATTGGTTGGTATATGGTTAGCAGCGGATTAGTTGATAGAGTTGATGTTAGTCACTTTAGATTATCAGCACATTTACTAATGGCTTTTCTAATTTTATCTTTAATTTACTGGAACTATTTAAAACTAAATAAGGTAAGAAATATTACAAATAGATTAAACATATCTATTCCATTATCATTATTAATTTTAATTTTTTTACAAATTTCAATTGGTGCTTTTGTTTCTGGTATGGATGCTGGTAAGATTTATAATTCTTGGCCTTTAATGGGAAATTCATATTTTCCTAATGACAACAAATTGAATAGCTTATTTCATCTTACTGCTTTTAATGATCCATCACTGGTACAATTTATTCATCGTAATTTAGCATATTTGATAGGTATTTTTTATATTTTAATATTTTATAAAATTTATAAAGATAAAATGTACGATTTATATAGATCTATAAATTTTTTAGGAATTTTTATTATTCTTCAAATTATATTAGGAATTTTTACAATTTTATATGGTGCACAAATTTATATTGCATCTATGCACCAAATAAGTTCAATTTTTTTAGTAAGTTCTTGTGTTTATTTCTTTTTTATAAATACTAAAATCAACTAACAGCCTTTAAATTACCTTTTGAAGATTTGTTTAAAGCTTGATCTAAGTCATCAATGATATCATCAATATGTTCAATCCCAATACAAAGTCTTACATAACTTTGGGTCACACCAGAGGCTGCTAATTCTTTTGCATTTAATTGACTATGTGTAGTACTAGCAGGATGTATAGCCAAACTTCTTGCATCACCAATGTTTGCTACATGATAGAACATTTTTAATGACTCAATAAATTTTTTTCCAGCATCAATGCCACCTTTCAGTTCAATACCAACCATAGGTCCATTTCCGCCTTTAAGATATTGTTTTGCTCTGTCTGCAATTTTTTTTGTATGTTCTGTTGAATATATAACTTTGGTGACCTCTTTATGCTTTTTTAAGAAATCAACTACCTTTTCAGCATTTTGACAATGTTGTTTCATTCTAAGTGCTACTGTCTCAAGCCCTTGAATAATTGCAAAAGCGTTATCTGGTGCTAAAGCAGAACCTAAATCTCTTAATAAACAAACTCTCGCTCTTACTGCAAAAGGAACGTTCGCACCTGTAAGTTCTGGAACAGCTTTTCCCCAAATAACACCACCGTAACTAGCATCTGGTTCATTAAATAAAGGTTGTCTTTTAGGATCAGCAGTCCAATCGAAGTTGCCACTGTCAACTATGCTTCCAGCAACAGCAGTACCGTGACCACCAATATATTTTGTTAATGAATGTATTACTACAGCAGCGCCATGCTCTATTGGCTTACATATTACCGGTGCCGCTGTATTATCCACTATTAAGGGAATATTATACTTTTTTCCAATGTCAGAAACTTCTTTGATTGGAAATACTCTTAAATAGGGGTTAGGTAATGTTTCACCATAAAAAGCTCTAGTTTTATCATCTATAGCTTTTTCAAAATTTTTTGGATCACTTGGATCAGCATACCTAATTTCTATTCCTAATTTACTTAAAGTGTGAGTAAATAATGAAACTGTACCACCATAAAGATCTGTAGAGCTAACAATATTGTCACCGGATTGAGCAACATTAAGAACTGCAAAACTTGAGGCAGTTTGTCCAGACGAAACTGTCAAACAAGATAATCCACCTTCTAATGCTGCAACTCTTTTTTCTAAAACATCATTAGTGGGGTTCATTATTCTTGTGTAAATATTTCCAAATTCTTTTAATGCAAATAGATTTGCTGCATGTTCAGTGCTTTGGAATTGATATGATGTTGTTCTATATATTGGCACAGCAACAGCCTTAGTTGCAGGATCACTTCTATAATCACCACCATGTATGGCAATGGTTTCAGGATTGTTTCTTTTTTTACTCATTTTACTCCTTTTTTAGTACTTTTGCTTTATGCAAGGCGCACAATAAAGTTCAAATGCCTACCGAATTTGTATGATGATTTCCTCTTTAGCTGTAAGCCCGCAATAGGAACAAATCGGCTTAATCAATATAACAAAAAAAAGGCTTAAAACAATATAAATATCAATTTGACTTTGATCTTATTAATAGTATTAATCCTCGCACAATGACAAAATTCCTTAAAAAAGATCAATTATCATCTAATTGGTATGAAATAGATGCTAAAAATGCAGTAGTAGGTAGACTAGCTACTGTAATATCGAAGATTATAAGAGGAAAAAATAAAACAACTTTTACACCACATATGGATGATGGTGATTTCGTAGTTGTAAAGAATATTGAACAAATAAAATTTACGGGAAAAAAATTTCAAAATAAAAAATATTATAGACACACAGGACATCCTGGAGGAATAAAAGAAACAACACCAGAAAAGCTTTACGAAAAAAAACCTGGTGAAGCTTTAAAACTTGCTGTGAAACGAATGTTACCTGGAGGAGTTCTGGGGAAAAAACAATTAACAAAATTAAAAATTTATTCTGGAAACACTCATCCTCATTCAGCTCAGAATCCAAAAATTATAGAATTAAATAAACTTAACAACAAAAATATTGTAAGAAATTAATATGGAAAATTCTACAGTAACTTCTAAATCGTCAAAATTGAAATTAGACTTTAAAGAAAGTAAATACGCAACAGGTAGAAGAAAAACCTCAATTGCAAAAGTTTGGCTAAAAAAAGGTTCGGGGAAAATATATGTAAATGGTAAAATTTACAGTGATTACTTTGCAAATGATAATCACAAAATGCAAATTACCCGTCCTTTTGAAATTATTAACCAACCAACTGAATATGATGTTAGATGTAGTGTAAAGGGTGGTGGCCCAACAGGTCAAGCTGGAGCTATGGTGCATGGTATATCAAAAGCATTAGTTTTATTTGATGAAAATTTTAAGATATCTTTAAAAACTGAGAAATTAACAACGAGAGACTCCAGGGCTGTTGAAAGAAAAAAACCTGGTAGAAGAAAAGCTAGAAGAAGCTTCCAATTTTCTAAAAGATAATTTTTTTTTTAATTTTAAACTGTTATAATAAATAAATGCCCAAGCTTAATGTATTAGTCGCTGGATCAACTGGTTATATTGGTGTTCAATTAATTAAATTATTAGTTAAACATAAACACCTAAATATCAAATATCTCTGTGGTAATTCTTCTGTTGGAAAAAAAATCAGTTATTACGATAAATTTTTTAAAAAAAAAAAATTACCAAAAATAACTAAATTTGAAAAAAAATTTTTAAATGATGTTGATGTAATTTTTACTGCTCTTCCAAATGGAGAGGCGCAATTAATATCTAAAAATTTAGGTAAAAATAATGTCTTAATTGATCTTGCTGCAGACTTTAGACTTGAAAATAGTTTAGATTATTTAAGATGGTACAAAAAAAAACACAAAGCTAAAGAAAAGATTAAAAAAAGTATTTATTCATTACCTGAAATAAACAAGCAAGATTTAAAGAAATATCAAATAATATCTTGCCCAGGGTGTTACCCAACATCTATATTGCTTCCTCTTATTCCATTAATAAAAACAAAACTAATAAGACCCAGTAACATTATAATCGACTCAAAATCAGGATATTCTGGTGCAGGAAGAGGGGTGCATAAAAAATATATAAACAAAAATTTGTATGAGTCTCTTAGTGCGTACGGTATAGGTTTTCATAGACATAACCCTGAAATAAAACAATACTTTACAAAGTATTCAAAAAAAAACGTCAGTTTTATTTTTACTCCGCATTTATCTCCAATGTTCAGAGGTATATTAAGTACAATATATGTAGATTGTGAAAAAAATGTTACTCAAAATAAAATAATTAGTAAATTAAAAAGTTTTTATAAAAAAGATCATTTTGTTAAGATACTTAAAAAAGACCAATCAATAAGTACGAATGATGTAATAAATACAAATAACTGTATGATTTCAGTTTGTAGAAGTAGTGTGCACAATAAATTAATAATTCTATCATCAATAGATAATTTAATTAAAGGTGGCGCAGGTCAAGCCATTCAAAATTTAAATATCAAATTCAATTTTCCAAAAAAAATGGCACTTATATGAAAAATTTTTTTATTTTATCTATTTTTATATTTGCAAGCGCATGTTCTCTTAATAAAAACTCTACTTATTGGAATGAAGATCCTATTAAAAAAAAAAATGAAGATAATGAGGTATCAAAAATTATGAATAAATCAGATGATATAACTCTAATGAGTTTGAAAGAATATAAACTTTATATCAAAAATTACACAGAAAAAAATAATTATCCAAAGTTAAATAATGAAAGATTCAATTAATATTGCTGTAGTAGGTCTGGGTCAAATTGGAATTTATCTTTTAAATGAATTAAATACAAAAAAAAAAGAGATCAAAATTAAAACAGGAAAAAATATTAATGTTACTGCAATATCCGCAAAAAATATAAATAAAAAAAGAAGATTTAAGATCAATAAAAAGATATTTTTCAAAAATCCATTAGATATTTTTAAGAAAAAAAAGATCGACATTTTATTTGAAGCAGTTGGTTTATCAGATAGTATTTCAAAAAAGGTAGTAGAGACAGCTCTTAAAAATAAGATTAATGTAATTACACCTAACAAAGCTCTAATTGCAAAACATGGAGACTATTTATCAAAATTGGCAGAAAAAAACCGAGTTAATCTTGAATTTGAAGCTTCGGTTGCAGGTGGAATCCCAATTTTAAGAACTATTAAGGAAGGTTTAGCCACAAATAAGATAAAAAAAGTATATGGAATCTTAAATGGAACAACTAATTATATCTTATCTGAAATGGAGAATACAAATGAAACATTCGATAAAGTTTTAAAGAAAGCTCAAAAACTTGGTTATGCTGAACCAGGTAATCCCAAACTGGATCTAAATGGATTTGATGCTTTCGCAAAAGTAAGAATTCTATCTGCTTTAGCTTTTAATAATAAAATTTCAAATCATAAATGTATTATGGAAGGTATAGAAAATATAGATCTCAAAGATATCAAAATTGCTGACCAATTGAACTTAAGAATTAAATTACTTGGAATTACAGAAATAATTAATGGAAAACTATTTGAAACTGTTCATCCATGTTTGGTGAGTAAAAAAACATACATTGGAAATGTTAATGGAGTTATGAATGCTGTTATTACCGAGGGTAAACCAGTTGGTGAAAGTATACTTCAAGGAGAGGGTGCTGGTCCTGGAGCTACGTCTTCATCTCTATTATCTGATTTGCTATCAGTTTTACGCGGAAATATAAAATATCCATTTGGAATACCCTCAAATAAAAGAAAGTCTGTAAAAGTCTTCAATAATGATCAATATTCAAATTCTTTATATCTAAGATTTGAGGTAAAAGACAGACAAGGTGTTCTTTCCTATATAACTAACAGATTAACAAAGTACAAAATTTCAGTAAAAAGAATTATACAAACGCCTGATAAAAGAAATATGAGAGCAACTATTGTTATAATTACTCATAAAACGACTGAAATTAATATTAGAAATTGTCTATCAATTTTTAAGAATAATAAGAATATTCTTAAGTTTCCAACATTAATTAGATTATATAATTAATGATTATTTCTAAAACTCCTTTTAGACTTTCGTTATTCGGTGGAGGAACAGATTTTCCATCTTACTATAAAAAAAAAGGTGGCTGTGTAGTAGGGGGCACTATTGATAAATATTGCTATGTCACAGCAAGATATTTGCCTAATGTTTTTGATTTTAAACACAGAATTGTCTGGTCCAAAAATGAGACTGTTAACAGTTATAAAGAAATCTTTCACCCAACTGTAAGATCTGTTTTTAAGTATATGAATATTAAAAAAGGTCTTGAAATTCACTACCAAGGTGACCTTCAGAAAAATTCAGGTTTGGGAACTAGTTCAGCTTTTTGTGTTGGTCTATTCAATACTTTATATAATATCGAAAAAAAAAAAGTTTCTAAAAAAAAATTATCTTTAAATGCAATTCATGTTGAGCAAAAGATGTTAAAAGAAAATTGTGGTTCACAAGATCAAATTTGGGCAGCTTACGGTGGCTTCAATATTATTAAATTTAATAAAGATGGAAGATTTTTTGTTTATCCAATTAAAAAATCAAAAAAAAATCTTAATAAATTAGATAAAAATATGTTTTTGGTTTACACTGGAATAAATAGATTCTCAGAAGATATAGAAAAAGATAAGATTAAAAATATAGATAAAAATTTTAAAAATCTAGATAAAATTAGCTATATTACAAATACTTTTATAGAAGAAATGGGATCAAATTTCACAATTGATTTATGTGGAGATTTAATGAATGAGTATTGGGAGATAAAAAAGCAATTATCCACGAAAGTAACTAACCCATTTATCAATGAATTATATGCAGAGGGATTAAATAATGGTGCAATCGGAGGCAAAATAATCGGCTCTGGTGGCGGTGGATTTTTATTGTTCTGTTGTAAAAAAAATAAACAAAAAAAATTTTTCGATGGTTTCAGGAAATTACCAATCATTAAATTTAATTTTACTAATTCTGGCTCAGAAATAATATTTAGAAATAATTTATAATTATTATATTTTAACTTTATTTAAAGCATTGTTTTTGAATATATTCGCTTCTCTTATGTATCTTCTAACCATTTGAGTTGTTTTGTGGCCAGTCATTGCCATAATACTACGTTCATCAGCTCCAGATTCTGCAGCAACTGTTGCAAAGCCTGATCTCAAGCTATGACCCGAAAAATTTTTATTATCAATACCTGCTAAATTTAGATATTCTTTTATCAATAAAACTACTGATTGATCTGTTAATCTTTTTTCTGTAAGAGATAAACCTTTTGCAAATCTTCTAAAAATAGGTCCAGATTTTATATTGGAAATTTGTAGCCATTTTTTAAGATTAATCACTGGACAATAGTTTTCATTTGTAAAGTAGGGCAGTCCTTTGATCATTCCTTCACCAAATTGATCGGTTTTCGATCTTCTGATGGTAATTTTAAGACCTTCAGGTACAAATTCTAAATCTTCATAATCAATTGAAATAAGTTCAGTTCTTCTGAAACCACCTCCAAATCCAACTAAGATAATTGATTTGTCTCTAAACTTCTTTATTTCATCAATTTTTTGCTCATCTATTACATTAATTATCTTTTTTAAATGATTGATTAATATAGGTTTTTTTCCAATTTGAATGCTTCCTTTTACCCTTTTTATCCCCATTAAATTTTCAACAATAATTGGATGTTTTGTATCTAAATAATGTCCTTTTAATCTATGAACCATACTTATTGACACTAATCTTCTTCTTAAAGTGCTAATTTTTGAATTTTTAGAAAGATGTGTAAGGTATAAAGAAACTATTTTTGGCTCTGATGGTAAAGAATTAAAACCATGTCTAGTACAAAAAGCACCAAAATCCTTAAAATCTGATTTATAAGCTCTTAAGGTGTTATTTGCTTTAGAGCTTTTGAGGTTATTTAAAGTTGCCTCGTGAAGCGATTTAAGGTCCGTTGTAAGTTCATTCATACTATTACTATTGATAACAATTAATTATCATTAGTAATATATCAAGTGATTTTAAATGTCAATAGTTTAAATTAAAATATATGGGTTCGATTGATGGAGAAATTCCTGCAGTATGGTTTTTAATCAGTTCAATTGGTTTTGTTATATTAACTATTATTCAATTTCGAAACACAGGAAAAAGCTTCAATACAATTTTTTTATCTATAATGGCAATCATATTTTTAGCAAGTTACTTGATTTTGCTAACCAAATAGAAAGTTATCACCATTATTCACAAAAAAATATTAGATTTTAAAAAAACAACTATTTAGTGATACCCTATTTAATTCAACTTTGTTATTAAAGATATGAATTAAGAGGCAACTCTTAACTGGCCAATTGGAGAAAAGCCGAGAGGTACAATTCCAGGGGGCAGAAAGCTTCACAAAGCATCGCTGAACATGTGAGGCGGGAGGTATGGCGGTAGCGCATCAACGACGTACCAAAAACAACTGTTCTTTGCACCTTTAAAAGTGCAAGGAAACAGGTGTTTTCTTATTAAATGACACTCAAAGGCACAAAATTTCAATTAAAAGTTTGGAAGTATTTAAAAAATATCCCTAAGGGTCAAGTTAAAACCTATAAACAAGTTGCAATAAGCATTAAATGCCCAAAATCAGCTCGTGCTGTGGCTAATGCTTGTGCTAAAAACCCATATGCCCCAAAAATACCTTGTCATAGAGTAATTAGGTCTGATGGGACCCTTGGAGGCTACTCTGGAAGAGGTGGAATAAAGCAAAAGCTCAAATTACTAAGATCTGAAAAGGTAGCAATTTAGCCCTATTTTGATGCTTTTTTAAGTTAAAAAAGTTAATAAATTCAACGTTTTTTTACCTTTTTATCTGTTTTTTTCTTAAATAACATAATTCGCCCTTCAGTTGTACCATATATTAGCCTATACCTAAAATAGACCCTTCTATGGGCGTTTAAATGGTATATTCGAATAGCGCATCGCTCTACTATTCAACTATATCAATGCTTCTGGTATCCTCCATTCTTACTGAATTTCTTATCCACAATTGTAAAAAAACTCTTGTTTATATAGATTATTTGATGATTTTTATTATTTGTCAGAATTTTGAGCTTTTTAGTGAGCATTAGGTTGATTTAATATAAAATAATTGAAAATATGCTACAAGTAAATTATAAAGAAAATTCAATAAATACAATAATTTACATTAAATACTTAAAGTAATACATTAATTAATAGTAAACAAACAATACCTATTATTTAATTTTTTTTACATAGTTATTTCTCTTTGAGATATAGATACCACTAAATACAATAATAAATAAGCCTAAGAAAGTCCAATTATCTGGGAAATCACTAAAGAAATAATAACCTATAATGATGTTTGTAATTATCTCAAAGTAGCTAAATGGAGCTAATTTAGATGCATCAGCATACTTGAGTGACAAAATTAAAAATAAATGACCAATACAGGCAAATATACCTATCGCAGCCATCATAAACCACTGATTTAACGTAGGTGTAACCCAAACAAAAGGCATTATTGTGGAAACAATTATGGCCCCTACTACACCAGTTAATAGTAAGGTTAATAAAGGATTATCTGAGCTGCTAAGTTTACGGGTAATAATTAAATAAAATCCATACATTACACCTGTTCCAAGAGCAGCTATGCTTGCTAAATTAATTTGCACAAAACCAGGTCTTATAACTACTAAAGAACCTATAAATCCTATAATTACTGCAGTCCATCTTCTCAAACCAACCTTTTCTCCTAAAAAAATTGGAGAAAAAGCTGTAACAATTAAAGGTGCAACAAAAGCTAAAGTTAAAGCTTTTGCTAAGGAGATCACTGAAATTGCATAAAAAAAACAGATATTAGCTGATAAAAGAATTAAGCCCCTTGTAAATTGTAATTTTGGTTTATCTGTCCAAACAAGATTTTTTCGAAAGAAGAAAAACATAATTGGAAAAGTAAAAGCTACAGTAAAAAAATATCTTGCCCATGTAATTTGTAATACCGGAAGATCTGTGCTCAAGTATTTTGCAAATCCGTCCATAATTGGAAGCATCACCCAAGCTAAAAGATTAAATATTATAGCCTTCATATAAACAAAGGGTATATATTAGTTAAAGTATTTTAAAGCAAAGAATACCACTATAGGAATTGATATAAATGACATAAGTGTTGATATCACAATAGTGCTAGCAATACTATCCACTACTTTTTTTGGAGAATACATACTACCAACTAAATAATTTAATATAGCACTCGGCATAGCACTTTGTATTAATAATACTCCAGCAGCAAGTCCAGATAATTTGAAATAATGAATTATGATATAAGCTATTATAGGTCCAAGTAAAACTCGACAAAGAGACATTATAATTGAGTTTTTAAATGAGAATTTAAATCTTGTTAATGCAATACCTAAAGACATTAAAACTAAAAAAATAGTTGCATATGTTAATAGAAAAGTTGTGTTCTCTAAAAATATCGGAGTGTTAATTTTGAAATATAAAAAAATTACAGATATAATTATTGCATACACTGGTGGGCTTTTAATAAGAATATCAAATGAAAATTTTTTTTTTGCTAAAAATACCCCTAAAGTAAAATGGAATAAAATAATCACAGAAGCAACAGCAGAAGCTACACCAAGACCTTGAGTTCCATATGCAAAAAGGCAAATAGGAACTCCCATATTACCAGTATTTGGAAGAATCAATGGAGGTAACTCCATACTGAGGTCTTTTTTTAGGAAAAAAAGTAAGATTAAACCAATAACTGCAAATCCTGCTATCATAATAATAGCGTAAATAAAATAACTAATGAAAATATCTATTGTAATTCCTGTAGTAGTAACTGTGTAAAAAATCATAGCAGGCGTACCTATATTCCCTGCAAAATTAGTTATAAAATTAGTATCAAATTTTGGATTTTTTTTTCCTAAGTAATAACCAATACCAATGACAAAAAACACTGGAAATATAACCTCAAATATTTTGATATAAATTTCCATCTATATTAGCTTTCTTACTTGTTTATAAAAAGATCCTTTGTCTCTATATAAAAATTTAATGTGAGCTTTTTTCGATGCAAGATAATCAGTTTTTTTATCGCCAATAAAAAAACTTTTTTTAATATCAATATTCCATTTTTCTAATGCCTTTTTAAACATTCCAATATCGGGTTTACGATCCTCACTATTTTTTCGATATTTTTGAAATTTTGATTTTTTAAAATAAGGAGCAAAATAAATATCATTTATTTTTGATTGAGTGTTATTAAATAATTCTTTCATCATTTTTTGATGAATCTTATTAAGTTTTAGTTCAGTAAGAAATCCTTGCCCAATAGCTGATTGATTCGTAAGAATTATTACTAAATAATTTTTATTGTTAATATATCTTATTGCTTCTTTTACACCACTTAAGAAGAAAAATTGAGAATATTTCAATACATATCCATTTTCTTTATTGATTACTCCATCTCTATCAAGAAAAAAGGCTTTATTTTGGATATAGGAAGGATTTTTTTTTAGATAATCTAATTTCTTATAAGATCCTATATCGATAAAATTTCTTTTAGATAATAAACCTTTAACTTGATTTTTTTCAATTAATTTTGTGAAAATATCGTTTTCTAGTGATTGAGGACGATTTTTGATAAATTTAAAAATTCTTCTGTCAAATAAATATATGCCACCATTAATAATATTCGTTTTAGATTTAGAAAAATAAACTTCTTTTTTTTTATTCAAATTTAGGTTTTTAATCTTAATCTTCCTTTGTTTTTTATTTATCTTGGTAAGAGCGATACAAGCAATTTTTTTTTTTAAATTTTGTTTAAATAATTCATTCATATCTATATCAAAAAAAGTATCGCCATTAATTAATACAAATTTTTTTTTTAAAGTATTTCTGAGTAAATAAAGAGCTCCACCAGTATCTTTTCTTGAACCTTCATCAATACATATAATTTTTGACTTATGAATTTTTTTGTTGTGATATTTTTTGAAAAATAAATCTTTTTTAAAAGAACATAATAAAAATATTCTTTTAAATTCATATTTCAATTTATTTGCTATTAATTGATCTAAAAAAGGTTTTTTATTAATCTTTATTAAAGGTTTAGGAGTATTGATTGTTATTTTACCAATTCTAGATCCTCTCCCACCTACAAGTATGACCAGATCATCAACTTTCATAAATTATTTTTAAAAAATTGTTAGCCACATCTTTATAAGTTCTTGATTTACGCTTTAACATCAAATTTTTTTTTAATTCTAAAAACAAGCTATCTTTATTTAAAATATCAGAAGAATATTTAATAAACTCATCTTTATTTTTTGCAATAAAACCCGTTTTCTTATGCTCTACTCTTTCATATAAAGCACCATATCCCATTGTTACGATAGGAACACAAAGTTCTCTTGCTTCTTCCGCTGCAAGACAGAAAACCTCACCTTTATGACCAGGGTTTAACATTACTCTTGAATTCATAAGATCTTTAATCAGATCTTGTTTATTTCCCTTTATTCTTAAATGAATATCATTAATTTTATCTTGATTTGAAAGCTCGTACGGTGGGTTTATTATAAGTTTTGATGTTGTTGAATTTTTTTTTATATGGGACCAACAATCAATTAAAAAAGATAAGTTCCTATCTGATCTAGTTGTAAAAATTGCATCTTTTTTTTTTATATCGATTTTATCAATTTTAACATTTATAAAATCATCATCAACAGCAATAGGTAGAATTTTCTTTCCATATAAAGATGTTAAAAAACTTCTAGTTTTATAATGATATTCACCTTCTAGTATCATTATGGGTTTGTTCTTTAAAAATGGTAGTAGTTGTTTTTTTCTAATAAATTTTTCTATTGTTTGAACACTATGAGACCATAAAAATTTCTTTTTACTTTTCGTACGAGACAAAAGTTTAGCATCAGACATAGCAATTAAAAAATCAGGAAATTGATATTTATTTATTTCATTAATATTATTCCATTCCAAATTTCCAAGTTTGATAGGTTCACTAGTTTTATTAAAAACATTAACTATTAAATCATCATTTTTAGATAATTCATTTGTAATATTGATTAAGGTTTTTTCAGATCCAGCTATCGAAGGTGAGTCGAGGTTACTTTTGTTGAAATTTGTTGAACTTTCAATAAAATAAATCTTTGTTTTCATAAATATATTAAAAATTAAATCTTTAATTTATTTATATCTGAGCATATTTTTCTTATACTTTCTCTATATATAAGCTTTATGTTAGACATATGTTTTGTCCAAAAAATACCAGTATTAGCTCCTTGATAATTTACCAATGCTATAGTTAATTTATTAAATACATTTGAGACGTGACTGATGGCTCCCTCACAACAAATAATTTCTGATGATTTATTTACTATTGATTCTAAGTCTCTAAAATTTGTCTTATCAACAAAGATTAACTTCTCTTTATATTTTCTAGATATGAAGATGTTTTTATCTTTACGTATAAAAAAACTATCAATTATGTCATTGAATTGAGAAACATTCATTTTTCCACTTGTGATAACTATATTTTTTTTGAATTTTTTTTTAATTATAGAAATTAAAAAATTGAAATTCTTTCGATTCAAATTCATATATTTAAAATCACTATAATAATGTCCCTCGAACCATTTTTCGTCTAAATGCAAAAGAGTAAATTTTTTTGGTAAATATTTGTACTTTATTTTTTTAAGTTTATACTTATTAAAATAATTTATTTTTTCTGGTACATCTAAATTTAGATAATTTATAACACTACTAAAATTCTCAAATTGCGACTTAATTTCAGAATTTATAAAATAATGATCAAAAAACATAGCTAATATTAATCGAGGTCTAAAGTCTTTCAAAACAACTATCTTATTTTTTGCTTTAAGAAAAATAGAAAAAAAAACTGATCTTCTTTTACCATCTAAAATAATTAGGTGATCATATTTTTCTTTATTAATTTCAAATAAATTTTTTATCATCAGGCGAATATCATATTTGTCTAATATATAAATCTTATTTATGTCTTTAAAATTTTTGACATAATTAGAGTTATAAGATGAACAAACAAAATCTATCTTATGATTAGGATTATTCTTTTTAATTGACTCAGTAAACATCCTTGAGAATATAAAATCCCCTATTCTATCTGTTCTAAAAATCAAATATTTAGCCATTAATCCAAGGAAGTTTATAATTAATTTTTAAATTCATAGATCTTTTTACAATATAATCACTCACAATTTTATTATTAAATATTCTATGTGCTTTTCTGTATCCACGATATGCAATATCTCTTAATAATTTTGGTTTATTTTTGTAGTAAATTATTTTTTTATTTAAATCGTTAATATTTTTATAAGTTACAATTTCATTTGTACTAAAAAAATCTTGATAATGATATTTTTCATGTATGAAAGTTAATAAACCATTTCCCAGTAAAGAAGAAATTCTATCACTTGAATAGTATTTTATTGGTGCACCTCTACTTATGTTAATAGCCATCGAACATTTTGATAATTCATTAAAAAATTGTTGCCCCCAAACTGGATTATTAATGTGTCCAAATATATTATATGAAACATTTTTAGTTAATTTATTTATAAGATTAACTCTATCATCTATAAAATCAGATTTTAAAATACCACGATGTTGACCATGACTAATAGCAATAAATATATCTAGAGGTTTTTTTTTGTTAAAGTTTTTATGTACATCGATTGATGGATCAATTGGATTGGGGATGAAAAAAGTTTTTTTTTTATCTGCAAAATTTAATGAATCAATTGATGTAGTAACAAAATTAGCATCACAAAATTGATATTTTAGAAAAAATCTATTTTTATTTTTATCAAAATCAGGCCCGTTCTCTATTAAGGGATCTAAAAACCATTGCGCAAATTTGATAGAATTATATTTTTCCTTAAGGTTTAAAAAACTCTCATAATCTAAACGGTCTACATGTCCAAGTAAAATTAGATCTGGTCTAAAATTTTCTATATTCTTACGAATTTGATCTAATAAAAATTTTTTTGATCCAATATCAAAAATATTTCGTTTATTACTTGTTAGATCTCTATCTGAAATATTTAAAACATTATGACCATTTAAAATAAGACCATTATTTAGTTTTTTACCCGTTGAATAAAATAATCTCCCATTATGTCTAAAATGAAGATCTGTAATATGTAAAATCTTATATTTAACCATTAGTTTAATATCTTTTTTTTAATTCGAGTCTTTTTATCTTATCTTTTTTTAACACATATTCATACTTCATTGCTTCTTTTTTCGAACCAAACTTTTTTTTATATAAAAGTTTCCATTTTTTTCCTCTAGTAAACTTTGCACCTTTAGATGAATTGTGTTTCTTAATTCTATTTTTAAGATTATTTGTATATCCTACATAACTTACTAAACGATTATCATTGTTTTTTGAACAAATTAAATATACATAAAAATTCATAGATGATTAATTTTATATAAATTTTTATGTTTAAAAGAAAGTTATTAAAACAATCAAAATTTCGAAGATTGCTCCTAAAAATTTTAAATGTTCATGCTATAGATAAAGAAACATTTAATCTTGTTAATCCACATACTAATAATGAAGGAAATAATTTTTTTGAACTTAATAAAAAAACTTATATTTTATCAAACGGTTATCTTGATTTAAAAAGAAAAATCAAAAAATTAGATATTTATTACAGATTCACACCATCTATTGACCTATGGAATACTAAAGGCTCTTGGAAAAGAATTATTCCAAAAATTGATAAAGAAACACTTATAAAAGTCTCTTTATTAAGTTTAAAAAAATCGATCTTATTTTTTCTCAAAAACAATAATTTAAAGATTACACTTAATCTAATTTATGACCAATCAAATGATAAATTTAATAATGATCTAAACAATTTACTTTTAGATAACAATTACAAAATAAAATTTCATAAAAGTAAAATTAAAGGAAATAGAGGATCATATTTGGAGTGTTGTGATCAGTGTGAAAATTCAGAAGATCTTATTTTTTTTATTGAGGATGATTATTTATTTAATGAAAATTGTATTGATGAAATGATAATTTCCTATTCAAGAATAAGTACTTTAATTGAAAGAGATATATTTTTATGTCCATCAGATTATGCTTTTTATTACGATAGTAATTACTCTACATCTATATACATTGGTAAAAATCATAGATGGAGAATTGTAAAAGAAACTTTATTAACTTTTCTCTTTTCAAAATCTATTCTTAACAAGTTTAGACAAAATATTAGATTAGTTGGTGAGAGAGAAAATTCTCCATTTGAAAAACCTTTACATGAAATTTTTGATCAAATACCCTGTTTAGCACCAATAAAATCAACAAGTTACCATCTTTCTAGAACAGTTCCTGGAATTGAGTCTGAGTGGTTGGATTTATGGAAAAAAAATTATGATGAAATTTATGGCGGTCCCTAGGGGAATCGAACCCCTCTTTCGAGGATGAAAACCACGTGTCCTAACCGATAGACGAAGGGACCAAAAAACTGTTTTTTATTGTATAAATATTTATTAATCAAGCTCTATTTAAATTTTTTGTCTAATTCTAATTACTTTTTTTAGTCCAGTTGATTTATGAGTAATTAATGTTTCAGATATAAATTCAGTATTATCAATTTCAATACCTGTGACTAAATCACCTGAAGTAATACCAGTAGCACAAAAAATTGAGTCACCTGAAATTATTTCATTTAAGTTATATTTTCGATGAAAATCTTCAATGCCCATTTCATTTGCACGTAATTTATCTTTTTTTGTTTCAAATATGAATCTACCTTGGAAAAAACAGTCATATGCATCAAGTGCAGATGCTGCCAAAACACCCTCGGGACCTCCACCTATTCCAAGAAATAAATCAACATTATATTTCTTGTCAGTTACTAAAAGAGCACCAGATATATCACCGTCACTAATTAATTTAATTTTTACCTTTAAATTTCTTAATTCTTCAATTATCTTTTTATGTCTTGGTCTTTCCAAAATACAAGCAGTTAACTCACTGGGTTTTTTATTTAAATATTGAGATAGATTATCTATATTTTTTGCTAAAGAAAAATCCAAATCAACAACATTATTTTCTTTTACATTGGCAGAAATTTTATTCATATAAGTTTCGGGTGCATTAAATAAATTTGATTTAGTTGAGATAGCTATCACAGATAAGGCACCTGGTAAGTTATTAGCTGCAAAATTTGTACCCTCCAATGGATCTACAGCTATATCAAGTTCTGGCCCATTATTATTTCCAACTTCTTCTCCAATATAAAGCATCGGGGCTTCATCAAGTTCACCCTCACCTATTACAATTTTTCCCTTCATATCGATTTTATTTAATTCAGATCGCATTGTATCTACAGCTGCCTTGTCAGCTGCAATTTTATCCTTTTTACCAATAAAATAAAATGATGATAACGCTGCTCTGCAAGAAACATTTAAGATTTCTTTTTCAAATTTTTTATCTAGTATCATTACTTAGCTGTTTCTAAAGAAACATTCTTTTCTAATTTTGCTTCGAACTCATTTAATCTTTTCCAAACTGATATCAATTCAACAATAATAGGCCAACTTCTTACCAAATACTGTAATGAAGTTTCTACCCTTCCGAAAGCTCTAATTATTTGTTGAACAAAACCTAGTGTGATAGCACCTGTTACAATTGTCGGTGCTAATGCTAGATAAGGAACAATCACCATACCTTGTAAATAACTCCATTTTACTGCATTAAAATAAAGATAATGAAAATACATTTTATAATGAATTTTTCTAACACCTCCATATAGATCAGTTATTTTTTCAGGTTTGGCACTTTCTTTAAAATCTTCACCTAAAACTAATTCTTTTCTATAAGCAGCTTCCTCTTTTTGAATATCATATTCGATTCCAGGAAGTTTAATACCTACACTAGCTAATAATACTGTACCACCAAGTGCAGAAATAATAGCAACCCAAACTAAAGCGTGCTCGACTTCTCCTATCCAAGGAAGAACGGTTATGCTTTTAGAAAGTTCCCACAAAATTGGGGTGAACGCAATTAATGTCATTAAACTTCTCAACAATTCAGCACCCAAACCCTCCATAATTCTTGCAAATTTAAGGGTATCTTCTTGAACACGTTGTGATGCACCCTCTATAGATGAAGCGTCATTCCATTTGTTATGGTAATAATCTGCCATAGCCGTTCTCCATCTAAATGTCCAATGACTTGTAAAATAGTCACTGAAAATAACTACTAGAATATAAACAGCAGCTATTTTTGCAAAAGTTAATAGATAAGCTATGAACTCTTTTTCTGAGACAGAATTTGGTTCTGTTAAAGCTTTTTGTAAAGTATCATAGAATTCACCAAACCACTCATTTATTCGTACATCTAATTGAACTTGGTACCAGGTAGCACCTAAAATCAATAATGTACCTCCAATGCTCCATAAAAACCATTTTCTTTGTGTAAAAAATTTAAACATTAATTAATTTAAGAAATTGTCTGCATATGATTTTTTGACAATTTTTCTTTTTTTTGGTTCAATTATTTCATAATCAATTTTCTTTTTTTTTGCATATTCAATAGCTAACTCTTTTGTGGAAAATTCTAATTTAACTTCTGATAAAGTATCTGATGAACTTTCCCATCCCATCAATGGATTTTTTGTTGGATCTTTTGTTTCAAACTCTAATATCCATTTGTCTAATTTACCAAGACCGGACTGCATTGCACTTTTATTAGGTATATAGATTTTTGCTTTTTTCATAATCAAATGGTCGGAGTGGCAGGATTCGAACCTGCGACCCTCTGGTCCCAAACCAGATGCGCTACCAGGCTGCGCTACACTCCGGATGCAGTACTAATACAGTAG
>CACEDG010000005.1 GCA_902558225.1 uncultured Pelagibacteraceae bacterium
TTAAATTCAACTCTTCTGAATTTTCATTAGAAAAATAAATAGGTATTAAAGACTCACTCAATGCACTTAAAATCTCGTTAGAAATTTGAAACTTTATATTTTGATTAGTCAAATTTGTTCTCCCACTATTTCGTCTTAACCATTCCATACGATTTAATACTGGATATGTTGTATGTTGAATTAATTGTTTTGCCTTAGTTGATTGAGACTCTATCGATGCAACATCGTCTTTATTTTTTGTTGGATCTATACAAGAAATAATCCCATATGCACACGGTAAATTAAACTCTCTTACTAAATCAGATTCATGAAAATCTGTATAATAAAGTTTATTTGCACCCTGACTAAAATTAAAAGTTATTCCAGCAATACGTTCAGCAGTTGAAGAGTCGTCAGTAACTGAAGTGTAGATCCCGTTATCAATTTCATTTAGTGTTGCTGTCTCTATTTCAAATGGAGTTGTGAGGTTATAATCTTCTATGATATTAGTAACACTACCAGTGGTCCTTTGAGCCTTTACTATAAACATCTTATATCCATCCGAGCTAAAACCAAACCCTTGATGCAATCTATCTCCCTTTAAACTCGATATAATTTTACGATTATTTCTTGTCGAGGGATCATATGGAGTAGAAAGATTATATTGTTCTAAAACTTCTGAGGATGATTGTAAAACATACATCTTTGTTCCATCAGAATTAAAATCTAAACCTCTTGGGTCACTTCCAAATTGAATGTATGTTTGATTGCCTGCATCAGCATCACTTTCCAAATTACTTGTGTCATAAGGTGTGCTCAAAGTAAAAATATGTATTCCATCGCTATTATTTGCAGCTTTTGTTGTTAATATAAAAAGTTTTGTGCCATCAGAATTAAACTTTAAATCTTGTGCTCTTTTTGTTGCTGATGTTATTTCTTGTAACACAGGAGTACCTGCACTCTGTGTGCTGAAAGGGACGCTCAAAGGAACCTCTGATACATAGCTTTTGTCAGAGGTATGAAAACCAAGAACATACATTTTAGTTCCGGAAGGATTAAAGACTACACCTGTTACATGGTTCATTTCAGATTCAGGTTGATAGTCATTTACAAATACGGGTGCTCCAAAAGCATTAGCGCTTGGCCACAAAAAAACTAATATCAGAATTATTACTCTTAAAATTTTCACAAAGAATTTTTATATGAAAAAATAAATTTTATCCATATGGTGTAAATTTCAGATATTATTAAAAAAAAATGAGCATTGGTGCGGCCAGAGAGACTCGAACTCTCATGGACTAGGTCCACACGGCCCTCAACCGTGCCTGTCTACCAATTTCAGCATGGCCGCAAATATGACCCACAATAAATCAATGACAAGTAGGTTTCAAATTGATAAATTTTGGTATGGAATTTAACCAAGAAGTAAAACTAGCAACTGACCCTATTTACAAAAAAATATCAAGGGTTATGCCTGAAATTGAATGGTCAGTGCATGCTCCTTATATACATAAAATTAATAAACTCAAAAAAGAGAAGAACGCAGTTATTCTTGCTCATAACTATCAAACACCTGAAATTTATCATGGCATAGCTGATTTTTCAGCAGACTCATTAGCTCTTGCAGTTGAAGCTTCAAAAACTTCAGCAGACATAATTGTAATGGCCGGAGTACACTTTATGGCAGAAACAGCAAAATTAATGAGCCCAAATAAAAAAGTTTTGTTACCAGATATGAAAGCTGGATGTTCTCTTTCATCTTCAATTACAGGTAAAGATGTGAGATTGCTCAAAGAAAAATATCCCGGGGTTCCTGTTGTTTCTTATGTAAATACTTCAGCTGATGTAAAAGCTGAAACTGATGTTTGTTGTACATCGGCAAATGCAGTTAAAATTGTAAAATCTCTCGGAGTTAAAAAAGTTATTTTTCTACCTGATGATTATCTTGCAAAATATGTTGCTTCACAAACAGATGTAGAAATTATTTCCTGGAAAGGGATCTGCATTGTTCATGATCAATTCAATGAAAAACAAATAAACGATATTAGAGAAAAAAATCCTGGGATTAAAATTATTGCACACCCAGAGTGTCCACCTGAAGTAATAAAAGCAAGTGACTTTGCTGGCTCAACTTCTGGGATGATAAATTATGTAAAAGATAATCAACCTAAAAAAGTTATGATGGTTACTGAATGTTCTATGAGTGACAACATTCAAGTAGAAAATCCCAATGTTGAATTTATTAGACCATGTAACCTTTGTCCTCATATGAAAAAAATTACTTTGCCTAAAATTTTAGATTGCTTAGAAAATGAAACAGGTGAAATAATCATGGACCAAGAGACGATCAATAAAGCTAGATTGTCTGTAGAAAAAATGGTTGCTATTGGTAGATAAGACTTTGTGTCAAACGTTAAGTTAACTGAAAATTTTATTAAAGACAGAGTTAAACTTGCTCTAGCAGAAGATTTATATCCTTATGGAGATATAACCTCTAACTTGTTAAAAGAAAATAAAGTTATTACTGCAAAATTAATATCTAATCAGAACGCAATTATTGCAGGTTTATTATTTTCAAAACATGCATTTAAAAAAGTGGACAAAAAAACCAAATTTATCGTTAAAAAAAGAGATGGTTCATTAGTGAAAAAAAATTCCATTATTGCATTAGTTAAAGGAAAGGCGAATTCAATATTAATTGCTGAAAGAGTAGCTTTAAATTTTTTATCTCATATTTCAGGCATTGCCACAAAAACTAACCAATTTGTTAAACTTGCCGGAAAAAAGTGTAAAATTTGTTGCACTAGAAAAACGTTACCAAATTATAGAGTAATTCAAAAATATGCTGTTAAAGTTGGGGGAGGTACAAATCATAGATTCAATTTAAGTGATGAATTCTTAATCAAAGACAATCACATTGCCAATCAAAATATTAAAAAATTAATCATATCAGCTATAAAGAATAAAAAAGGAAAAAAAATTACAGTTGAGGTGGATAATCTAAAACAACTCGATCAAATAATGGGTCTTAAATTCAATACTGTATTATTTGATAACATGAGCATTAAAAATTTAAAAAAAGGTGTCAAAATTGCAAAAAAATATTATGAAACTGAGGCATCAGGAAATATAAGTTTAAAAAATATAAAATCAGTTTCAAGAACTGGAGTGAACAGAGTTTCGGTTGGCAGCATCACACATAGTGTCCCAGCAGTAGACTTAAAATTAGAAATTTAATTTACGAATTTAGATAAATCTGGCTTAAAATAATTTGGTCCCTTCATAACTTTGCCATGCTCGTTATAAATAGGTTTACCATTTTCATCTAATTTACTCATATTAGAATTTTGGACCTCCTCAAAACATTTATCTAAATTAATACCGAATGCGTGTCCTGCTCCATATGTAACATAAAGAATATCTGTTAACGCATCAGCAACTTCTAATAAGTCTTTTTTGTTCATTGCTTCTGTAAGCTCACTAAGTTCCTCTTTGATTAAATCAAGCCTTAGTTTGTTAATTTTATCTGTGCTAAATGAGGGTTTTGTTTTGACTTCTTGACCAAAAGTTTTCATGAAAGTTCCTACTTTATTGAAATTTGTCATTTTGCTCCTATAAGTTTAAATAAAATTAATATATATATCTTATGTATATACTTAAAAAATAATATTCGTGAAATTAAGAAAAGAATTTGATAGCATTGGAAAAATTAGTGTTCCAAACGATAAATATTGGGGTGCATCAACTCAAAGATCCAAAAAGTATTTTGACATAGGAGAATTTTTAGTTAGACCAATACTTATTAAATCTATTGCAATAATTAAAAAAGCAGCTGCAATAGTTCATTCAAGGGAAAAGCAAATCGCTCCAAACATTGCAAAAGCAATTATAAAAGCTTCAAACGAAGTAATTTCAGGCAAGCTAGATGAGCACTTTCCTCTAAAAGTTTGGCAAACTGGATCTGGAACACAAACTAACATGAACGTCAATGAGGTTATCGCCAATAGAGCAATTGAAATTTTGGGGGGCAAAAAGGGTTCTAAAAAACCTGTTCATCCTAATGATCATGTCAATAAATCTCAATCTACAAATGATGTATTCCCAACTGCAATGCACATAGCAATTGCTATTGAAACAAGAAATAAACTTTTACCAGCTTTAGAGCTATTAAACAAAGAACTCAAAAAAAAAGTATCTCAATTTAAAAAGATAGTAAAAGTTGGCAGAACTCATTTACAAGATGCAACGCCATTATCTTTAGGCCAAGAATTTTCTGGTTATCAATCTCAACTAGAGGATTGTATCACAAGAATAAAAAATGCATTGAGTGAAATTTATTTGTTAGCACAAGGTGGTACTGCAGTTGGAACAGGAATAAATAGTAAAAAAGGTTTTGATAAAAAAATTATAAATGAGATAAGAAAAATAACTAAAATTTCTTTTAAGCCTACTAAGAATAAATTTGCTGCACTCGCAGCTCATGATGAAATCGTGAATTTTTCTGGAACTTTAAATACGACAGCAGTTTGTTTGATGAAAGTGGCTAATGATATTAGATTTTTAGGATCTGGCCCAAGAGCTGGTTATGGTGAATTGATTCTACCAGCAAATGAACCAGGTTCTTCGATAATGCCAGGTAAAGTAAATCCAACTCAATCAGAAGCTGTCACTATGGTTTGTGTAAAAGTTATAGGAAATCATAATGGGATTACTATGGCAGGCTCCCATGGTCATTTTGAACTTAATGTATTTAAGCCTTTAATCGCTCATAACATATTACAATCAATAGATTTATTAGCTGATAGTTCTAAGAATTTTGCTTTGTATTGTATTCAGGGCTTAAAAGCAGATAAAGAAAAAATAAATTTTTATTTAGAAAATTCTTTAATGTTAGTTACAGCATTAGCTCCTAAGATTGGTTATGATAATGCTGCTAAGATTGCTAAATCAGCGTTAAAGAATAAAACTACGCTTAAAGCTGAAGCTCTTAAAACTGGGTTAATAAATGAAAAAGATTATGAAAAAATTGTTAATCCAAAAAAAATGATTTATCCAGCATAAGCATTAAAAAAATTATTCATAAAATTCTTAAAAGTAATTTTATTAAAAATTCTATCTTGCTCTGAGTTAAAGATATTCAAAAACTCATCTAATTTTTGATTTTGTTTCCCATCAACTCGAGGATTTTCGAAAGTGATACTTTTAGTATTGAAATTATAGACATAATCTAATTGCATTTGTTTCATTTTTTTTCTATTTTTTTTTAATATTTGAAAAGAAGTATAAAAAGTATTCACATCATTAAAATTAAATATTGTTGTTCCAACTAAATTTGCTCCTTCGTTATTAATTAATAATAAACTTTCATCAAGAATAATTTCTAGACTATCTTTCCATTTAATTTTTGAATTTGAAAAATTAATATTACCGTCTTCAATAAAAATTTTTAATTTTAAATTATTTAATTCATTTACATTGGTTATATTCTTGATATTCACATCAAGCCTAGCGCTAAAGTTTTTATTATTCAATAATTCCGAATTAATCAGATCAATAAATATAAAATTTTCGTCAAATAAATTTTTTGTACTTAAGCCCTCATAATTAAACTCAGCATCAAAGTAAAAAGGTTTAAAGTCAATTGTTCCTTTATAAAAATTTTTATTATTAAATGAGAAAAAATTTAATGAATTTTGATCTAATTCATATTCTAAAGTGGTTGTTTTATTGATGAATAAAATATCTAATAATCCTTTTTTTAATTTATTTTCGTAATCTATTTTATTTTCAATATTTAATCTTATTTTATTAGAATAAAATTTTGTTAGAAATTCTTTATTAAATTTATCGTTTCTTAATGTTATCTTGAATGGTACGTTAAAAACTTCATTTTTTGATTCCAAAACATTCTGCAAATTTTTGGAATCATAATAGAATTTACTATTTAAAATCTTATTGATAAAGAGAGTCTCATCATCTTTATTTTTAAAAAAAATATTACTTTTTTTAAATGAAATACTATTATCGTTAGGTTCAGTCTTTAACAGAGTTTCAAAAAAAGCAAAATCTTCCAAATAAATGTTGAACTCAGTTTTTTCAAAAACTAAGTTTCTTATGTTAATTTCATTTATTGCTAAGAGTTTTCCTCCATCAATGAATACCCTTAAATTTTTTGTTTTGCCTATTTCTTTTTTTTCACGAATAATTGAAGGATCTCTTATATAGAAATGAGGACTTGGAAAAAAACTGTAATTAATTTCTTCCCTTAGCTTTAATCCAATATTATAGTTCTTAAGTAATTGATTCTTAATTTCAGATCGTACTATTTCTTTATTATAAAAAGAGGGTAAACTTAAATAAGATAGTGTCAAAATAACAAGTATTCCAATGAACAAAAAAACTCTATTTTCTTTATTTAAAAGGATTTTTTTATAATTGGACTTAAAATACTTTAATTTATTAAAATTATTTTCTAATAGATCGTTTATAGATAGAATTTGCTTCTTTATTTTTTTGTTTAGTAAATTATGTCTACTCATAATGTTCCTGATCACTTATAATTAATTATTTGAAATGGTAAACTCCGATTATTTACAAAATTTAAATAAGGCCCAAAAAGAGGCGACAATTTATTTAGGTGGCCCCTTGTTAATTGTTGCGGGGGCAGGATCAGGAAAAACCAAGGTTTTAACCTCTAGGATTGCACATATAATTAAAGAAAAAAAGGCTTATCCAAATCAAATTTTATCAGTAACCTTTACTAATAAAGCTGCAAAAGAAATGCAAACAAGGGTTAGCAAATTACTTGGGTCAGGGGCAGTTGGATTATCTTGGCTAGGTACTTTTCACTCAATCTGCGCAAAACTTTTAAGAAAACACGCCTCTGCGGTAAATCTCAATTCAAATTTCACTATAATTGACACAGATGATCAAATAAGGCTCATAAAAAATATTTGCAAAGCTGAGGATATTGATATCAAACAGTTAGCTCCCAAGTATATTTTAGCAATAATAGATCATTGGAAAAATAAAGGATACTATCCTAATGAGGTTAATATCAACAAAAAAGACTTTTTTGAAAAAAATATTTTACCAATTTATAAAATCTATCAACAAAAACTAATCGACTTAAATTCATGTGATTTTGGAGATTTGATTCTTCATATTGTGAAAATTTTTGAAAAAAACGAGGATATTAGAAGTATCTATTCAAAAAATTTTAAATATATTCTTGTTGATGAATATCAGGACACAAACGTCATCCAAAGTAGATGGTTAAATTTATTATCTGAAAAAAATAAGAATATTTGTTGCGTTGGGGATGATGATCAATCCATTTATAGTTGGAGAGGAGCAGAAATCAGAAATTTTTTAGAATTTGACAAGGTTTATAAAAATACAAAAATAATTAGACTTGAGGAGAATTATAGATCCTCTCAAAATATCTTAAATGTTGCTTCCAATTTAATTGCAAATAATAAAAATAGAATTGGAAAAACTTTAAAAGCAACAAGGGATGAGGGTAATTTAGTAAAATTAAATTGCTTCAAAAACGGAAAAGATGAAGCTATTGGTATTTCAGATGAAATAGAAAATCTTAAAAAAAAAGTTTCTTTTAACAACATTGCAATTCTTGTAAGAGCAATTTTTCAAACTAGAGAGTTTGAGGAAAGATTTCTTAAAATTGGAATACCTTATAGAATTTTAGGAGGAACTAAATTTTATGAAAGGGCTGAAATTAAGGATTGCGTTGCTTATTTAAGACTTATCTATCAAGAAAAAGATGACCTTGCTTTTGAAAGAATTGTTAATAATCCAAAAAGATCAATAGGTGATAGTTCACTTAAAATGATACACGAACACGCAAAAAAAAATAATCTTTGTTTAGAGAACGCTTCAAGAGAGTTGATTCAGGAAAATTTGGTAAAACCAAAGACTAAAATAGGTTTAAATTTATTTTTAGGGTTAATGAATAAATGGAGAAACGACCTAAATATAAAAAAAATAAACCATATTAAACTCCTACAAATTATTTTAGATGAGTCTGGATACTCTGCAATGTTGAAAAATAAGAAAGATTTAGAAAATGAAAATAGATTAGAGAATATTAAAGAACTTTTGAGTGCTATGAAAGAATTTGATAACCTTGAAAGTTTTTTAGAACATGTGTCTTTAGCCACTTCAGTTGATCAAGAATGGGATGGGGAAAAAGTAAATATGATGACAATGCATGCATCTAAAGGTTTGGAGTTTGATACAGTTTTTTTACCAGGTTGGGAAGAAGGTCTGTTTCCACACCAAAAATCAATCGAAGAAAAAGGTCAGAGTGGTTTAGAGGAGGAAAGAAGACTAGCCTATGTCGGCATAACTCGCGCAAAAAAAGATGCTTTTATATCTTTTTCGATGAATAGATTTTATCAAGGAGATTGGATAGATAGTATGGCTTCAAGATTTATAGATGAACTTCCAGAAAAATCTTTAGAAAAGAATTCTTTTTTTGCAGAAGATAAAGATGAAATAGAAGATTTTGAATTTAATCAGGATATAGATTTTGACGATAACAAAATTAGAAGCCCAGGTTGGATTAGATATCAAAAAAAATTGAAATGATAGAAAATAGATTAAATTCACTCAAAAAAAAATTTAATTTATTGAAAATAGATGGTTATGTTGTTCCAAAAAACGATGAATTTTTTTCTGAATATGCTCAAAAAGATAGATTAAAAACGATTTCTAATTTTAGTGGATCTGCCGGGTATGCTGTAATATTGAAAAACAAAAATTTTTTATTTGTTGATGGAAGATATACAATTCAAGCTAATATAGAGTCTGGAAAATATTTTAAAATAGAGAAGTTTGAAAAAATTTTAAATTGTAAATTATTCAAAGATTTAACTTTAGGTATAGATCCAAAAATTTTTACAAAAGATCAAGTGAAAAAGTTTTTTTTAAAGTATAACAAAATAAAGATAATTGATGCTAATCTAATCGATAATATATTTAGTAAATATAAAATTAATTCAAAACCTTTTTTTTCTTTAGACCACAAAATTACTGGTGAAAGTTATAAAAAAAAGATAACCAAAATATCAAAAATACTTAAAAAACATAAATCTGATTACTTATTTGTAACAGCACCAGAGAATGTGGCGTGGCTTTTAAATATAAGAGGTTACGACAATCCAAATAGCCCTATTCCTAATTGCAGATTAATGTTAACAAAAAACAAAAAAATATTCTTAATTTCAGAAAAATTTAAAGTTATTAAATTAATCAGAGAAAAGAAAATCAGAAAAAATGAGATTTTAGAAATAGAAAATTTTGATAGATTAATTGATAAATTAAAATCAGGAAAAATCATAATAGATCATAAAACCTGTTCTATATATTTCACTAAAATTTTACAAAAAAAATTTAAGATTTTAAACAAAGAAGATCCAATTTATCTTTCAAAATCAATCAAAAACAAAAATGAAATAAACCATACGATCAATAGCCACATCATCGATGGTGTGGCATTAACTAAATTTTTACACTGGATCAAAGTTTTAAATAAAAAAAGGATATCTGAAATTGATGCTCAAAATAAATTAGAAAAATTCAGAAAAATGAATAAAAATTATTTATTCCCAAGTTTTGATACAATCTCTGGTGCAGGGGGAAATGGAGCAATAGTTCACTACAGAGCTTCAAAGAAAACATCAAAAAATATTGATAAAAATGATATTTTCTTATGTGACTCAGGAGGACAATATAAATATGGTACAACAGATGTAACTAGAACAATATGCTTTTCAAAACCAAAAAAAAATATCAAAGATATTTTTACAAAAGTATTAAAGGGTCACATTGCAGTAGTAATGTCAAATTTAAAAACTCACTTTAATGGAAAATTAATTGATTTAAGAGCTAGAAAGAATTTGAAGAAAAGTGGTTTTGACTATGAACATGGGACTGGTCATGGAGTTGGTTTTTTTTCAAATGTTCATGAAGGACCACAAGCTATTTCAAAATTTAATACTGTAAAATTACAAGAAGGTATGGTTCTAAGTAATGAACCTGGATATTATAAAAAAGGCCAGTTTGGAATTAGAATAGAAAATTTAATTTACATAAAGAAATATAAAAATAAATTACATTTTGAAAATTTGACCTTAGCACCAATAGATAAAGATTTAATTAATTTTAATCTTCTTAATAAACTGGAAAAAAATTATCTTTCTAAATACCATTTAGAGGTTTATTCAAAATTATCTGGTTATTTGAACAAAAAAGAGAAGAAGTGGTTAAGCAGTTTTATTTAACATTTTTAACCATTCAGCTTGTGTTAAAATTTTAATATTCATTTCTTTAGCAGAATCAATTTTTCTTTTAGTTGGCTTATCTCCAATAATTAAAAAATTTAATTTTTTTGATACATTACTTACAATTGAGCCAGAATTTTCCTCAATTAAAGACTTAGCTTCAGCTCTGCTCATTCCTTCTAGCTTGCCTGTAAGCATAAATGTTTTGTTACTTAATATACCATCTGCTTTTTGATTTTTTGCATTTTTAATTTCAAGAATTTTTTCAAGTTCATTCATAACTTTTATGTTTGTATTATTTAAGAAAAAATCTTTAATTGATTTCATTTGAGTTTCACCTATTCCATCAATATTTAACAAATCATCAAAATTATTCTTTTTGGACAGTAATAAAAAATTCTTCGAAGATTTAACATTTATTGCAATTAGTTTTGCATTTTCGAGTCCTATATGTCTTATTCCTAATGCGTAAATAAATTTTTCTAGAGAAATAGTTTTTCTTAAATTAATTGAATATCTTAGATTTGTTACAGACTGTGCTCCCCAACCATCCAGGGCCTCAATTTTTGAATAATCTAATTTAAATATATCTTGAGGAAGTCTAATCAAATTTAAATTCCAAAAATTTTCAACAATCTTTTTTCCAAATCCATCTATATTAAAAGCTTCTTTTGAAACAAAATGTTTAATTTTTTCTATAGCGACTTTTTCACAATTATAACCTTCATTCGAACACCTTCTAACAGCATCCTCTTTTTTTGTAGTATTATTAAAATCTTTAATAGTTTTCGATCCACATGATGGGCAATTTAATGGAAATTTAAATTCTTTTGAGTTTTTGCCTCTTTTTTTTAAATCAACTGAAACTACATGGGGAATTACATCTCCTGCTCTTTCAATTAAGACGGTGTCACCAATACGAATATCTTTTCGATTTATCTCCTCCTCATTATGTAAGGTGGCATTAGATACTAAAACACCTCCTATATTAACAGGCTGAATTTTTGCGACAGGAGTTAAGGCTCCAGTTCTTCCAATTTGAATATCTATATTTAGAATTTTTGAAACACCGCTATTAGCTGAGAATTTATGTGCAACTGCCCATCTTGGGGCATTAGCAATATTTCCTAGTCTCTTTTGTAATTTAAAATCATTTATTTTATAAACAATTCCATCTATATCAAAATCTAACTCATTTCTTTGTTTCTCAATATCATTGTAGTTACGCATTAAATTTTTAACACCTTTAATAGTTTTGTTCATATGATTAGTTTTGAATCCCCAGTGTTTCAACATTTCTAAAAACTCTTGTTGAGTTTCAACTTCTAAACCTTTCTCATATCCATAAGTGTAAGCAATAAAATTTAATGGAATTTTCCTCGTTTCATTTGGATCTTTTTGTCTAAGAGATCCAGAGGCAGCATTTCTCGGATTGGCAAATTTATTAGATAATTTTTTGAATTCACTATTTTTAATAAATACTTCACCTCTTATATCTATTTCCTTTGGAAAATTTTTAGAATTGATTTCATCAGGGATATCTTTAATGGTTTTTAAGTTCTCTGTTATGTCTTCACCCTCTTTACCGTCTCCCCTAGACAAACCAGTAATGAATTTACCATTCTTATAAATAATTGAAGCTGAAATTCCATCAATTTTTGGCTCAGCACTATAAAATATTTCAAATTCATCTTTTTTATCTAAATAGTTAATTATTTTTTTTTCAAAATTTTTAAGATCTTCCTCACTAAATGCATTCGATAATGACAACATTGGTACTTTATGTGATAATTTTTTAAAATTTTTAGACGGTTTAAATCCTACTTTTTGAGAAGGTGAGTTTGTACTTTTTAAAAACTTATATTTTTTCTCTAGTAAAATAATTTCATTCTTTAATTTATCATACTCTTGATCCGAAACTTTGGGTTTGCTTAAATCGTAGTAAAATTTATTGAACTGATTTAATAATTTAATTTTCTTATTATACAAATCTTCAATCTTTTTTTTTTCCATTTTATTCGAACAAAGATTTAAATTTTTTCAAAATTTTGCCAGTCTTTTTTTTATTTCGTGAAATTTTATTATTTTTTGAGATTTCATAGTTTTTATCAAATACACTATATGTTTTCTCATACCAAACTGATGATTGATAATTATAACCAAGAAGAATTGCGTATTTTTCTGCCTCTTCTACAAGGCCAATTTTATAATAGACCTCTACTAATCTATGCAAAGCTTCCTCAGCATAGATAGTTGTATCATATTCATCAATTACTTTTCTAAATCTATTAATTGCTGCAATCCATTTTTTTTTTTGAAAATAATATCTGCCAATATACATTTCTTTTGATGCTAGAATGTCATTTATCAAACCAATTTTAAATTTTGCATCCAATGCATAATCGGTATCTGGGAATTTTTTTACGACAATATCAAAATTTTCTTTAGCATTGATTATTGACTGTAAATCTTTCTTCTCATCAACGATTTGTTCATAATAAGAAATCGCTAACAAATAATATGCATAATCAATATTTTCATGTAATGGATAAACTCTTAAAAATCTTTGTAACTCAGCAACAGCATCCTGATAATAGTCCTGAAAATAATAAGCATACGCAGCCATTAAAAGAGATCTGGGTGCTAAATCAGATTGAGGAAATAATATTTCAACTTCGTTAAATTTTTTAGCTGCAAATAACGAGTCTCCTTCCTCTAAAGCTTTTTTACCTTCATTGAAAGCCTCTATAGCTTGAGAGCCTAATTTTTTTTCAATGATGATAGACTCTTTTTTCACTTCTTTTGAGCAAGAAGTAAGTAGAATTATTAATCCAATTATTAAAAGAAAGTTAAATCTTTGCATAAAGATTTATACAAATTAAAACACGAATTTAAAAGATTTATATAATTAAGCTATAGATCTTAACAAACTTCTATTTATAATGTTGTGTGGTAGATTTCTTTCTTGTATTTCAACTATTGAGAAATTTGCTTTATTTTCGAATACTTTTTTTTAACAATTTATTAGTTAAAAAATGTCCACCTTGAGAACAAATTACACTGCCAATCACTCTGTAACCACTTGTATAAAGATCACCGATACAATCTAAAATTTTATGATTTACAAACTCTTTGGAATTTCTTAGTCCAGTTTCATTTAAGATTTTTTTTCCTTTAACTACTACAGCGTTATCTAAACTTCCACCTTTAGCCAAACCTAGTGATTTGATCTTTTCAATATCTTCATATAAACAAAATGTTCTTGAATTAAAAATATCATTCAAATCATCTTCATAAACATTAATCTTATTTCTTTGATTACCAATTAACTCGTTAGAATATTTAATTTGAAAATCTATATCTAAACTAAGTTTGGAAGGTTCTATAGAAATATACCTTTCACCGTCTTCAAAATTTATTTTTTTATTAATTTTAATAATCTTAATTGGTGCATTGCTTGTTTGAAGTCCAAATTTAATTATTTCATCAATAAAATCTTTAGCTGAGCCATCTAAAATAGGAACTTCATCGTTATCAATTTCTATAAGGGCGTTATCTATACCCAAACCAAATAGGGCTCCCATCAAATGTTCTATTGTAGAGACTTTTACCCCGAATTCATTTGAGATAGTTGTATTTAAGTCGGTGTTTGAAACATTAGAAAAATTTGGAAAGACTATGTTATTGGAACTTAAATCTACTCTTTTAAAATAAATTCCTGTATTTGGTTCAGAAGGCTTTATGTTTAAGTTTACTTTATTGCCGCTATGAAGACCTACTCCATTTAGTTTCACATTTTTTTTTAGAGTTTTTTGTGTTAGCAAAGACATCGGAACTATTTAATGCTCAAACCCCCTAAAACAAAAACAACAAATATTACTGGAAAATACGAATTTAATTGAAAAAATTAAAAAATTTCTCAAAAAAACCGCGATTTTTTTGAGTTTTATCAATTAATAAAATTTCGTTTTTATTACTCCCGTTTATGACTTCCTTAGAAATTCTGTAATAATCTACATCTTTTTTCTCACTCATTTGAAAAATGTAATCAGCATTTACTATGTGATCAATTGAAATTTGATAGTTTTTTAAAATTTTTTTTAAATTTTCTAAAAAAATTTCATCTAAACAAATTAATTTTATATCTAAAGTAATAGAATCACATTTTAATTTTTCAGGAAAATATGAGTAATTATTATTATCAATTCGATAATTTTCAACAATCATATGAATAATTTTTTTTTTTTCTATAGTTTTTTTACATTGATCTTTGGCATCATTTAAATAATAGATTAAGTTTTCTTTAGTAATTAATTCATTATGATTATTTTTTTTGATTGATAAACTGACTGTTAAAAAACTTTTGCATTCAATGATTAAATTTATTTTTTTTACAAAATTATTTAAAATTTTTTCAATTTTAAAAATATTATTCTCTAAAAAAGCATTTATCAAACCAAAATTAATTTGATTTGTTTTTTCACTTATATGTATTTCTTTTTTATAAATTTCTGAAAAATCTTTACTCTCATTCACAGAAATACCAATTTTTTTTGGACTAATGAATAAATAATTATTTACATCTAAAATTCTACTCACTAATAACTACCTGGTTTTTTTGTCTCATATCAATTACTTTCAATTTTTTAAATTTTTTCTCATCTAAAATTTTGACTAATAAATTTAATGAGTCTTTTAAATTTTCAGAAGAAAGTTTTATCAAGATACCAGATTTAATTTTGATATCCCATCTACCTGATTGAAAATAAAATAATTCAGTTATTTGTTGATAATTAAAATTTGATTCATCTATAAAGTTTTTTAATTTAAAGAAATCGCGGATTTCAAAATCGCCGAATATAATTGGAATGTTCTTTATGGCTTCTTTTGAAGCAATCAATTTACCATTGGAGCCAAGAGAAAAATATTGTGCATCTTTGATTAAAAAAACTAAAGGTTCAGCTTTTTGTATTTTAACCTCTAAAGTCGATGGATATTTTTTAAAGATTTTGTATTTTTCAACTAAATTATTTTGATTTAAAATATTTTCAATCTCAGAGCTTTTTAAGAAAAATAAATCTTGTGATTTAATTTGTTCTAATTTCTTTTTTAATAAATTAGTATTTTGACTATTAAGTCCTGATATATTTATTTTCTGGATTTTTGGTAACTCAAATTTACTTACATTTTTATTATTAAGACTACAAAACAATAAAAAAACAAAAAAAAATGGAAAAAATTTTTTATTTATTTGTTGAGGCATCCTTTAATATCAGTCTTATTAAATTATAAAAATTAATTCCATAATAATTTGCTATTTCTGGAACCAAAGAAAGTTTCGTCATTCCAGGCTGAGTGTTAATTTCAAGTAAATAAAATCTTCCCTTAAAATATTTAAAATCCGATCTTGTTACACCCCTACAATTAATAAGTTTATGGGTATTTAAAGTAATATTCATTAATTCATCCAGTTTTTTTTTGGGTAAACTAACTGGAATAATATGTTTAGTTTTTGCCTCAGGATTGTATTTCGCTTTATAATCATAAAATTCTCTTTTTGGCTTTAATTCTATTGCGCCAAGTTTTTTAGTACCTATGATTGCAGATTGAATTTCTCTACCGGGGATAAATTCCTCAATAATTATACTTTTATATTCTCTGAGTAAATTAAGTTTACTCATAATATTTTTCTTTTTACATATATAAACATTTACACTTGAGCCCTCATTTATTGGTTTAATCACAACTGGAAATTTTAATTTTTTTTCAATAAGGGAAATTAAATTAGATTTTGATTTATCAAAAGAATAAACAAAATATTTAGGTGTTAAGATTTTATTTTTAATAAAAATTTTTTTTGATAGCTCCTTATTCATAGCTATCGCAGATGAGATAACTCCAGAGTGAGTGTAGGGTATTTTTGTTGTCTCTAAAATAGTCTGAATATAGCCATCTTCTCCAAACTGACCGTGTAAGGCATTAAAAATAATATTTGGTTTAAATGACTTAATAGTATCTAATAATTTAAAATTAGGTTCTACAATTTTTACAGGGTGGTGATGTTTTCTAAGTTCCTTAGCTACTTGCTTGCCAGTATCTAGACTAATAATCCTTTCCTTGGATATGCCACCTGAAATTATTAATATTTTTTTTTTCAACTTACTCCAATATTTTTATTTCTTTTTCTAAAGAAACACCTGTTTTATCTAAAACTTTTTTTGAAACAAAATTAATCAATTTAGTCATATCATCAAAAGTTGCATTCCCCTCATTCACAAAAAAATTACAGTGTTTTTTTGAAATACTTGCATCACCAAATTTTTTATCTAATGGAACTGACTCTTTAATAAGCTCCCACACTTTTTTTTGAGTTTGAGATACAGGATTTTTAAAAGTACTTCCACTTGTCTTAATTTTGCTAGGTTGGTTTTTTTCTTTTTCAGCTTTAATTCTGTTCATCTCCAATTTGATATTATTTAAGTTATCTTTTTTTCCTCTGAAAGATGCACTTAAAAAAATGAGATCATCTGATAAACCACTCTCTCTATATTCAAAGTTAATATCTTTTTTTGCAATAGTTAATACATTCCCTTTTTTATCAATGGCTTGTACAGATAGTAATATGTCCTTAAATTCTTTTCCAAAACAACCTGCATTCATTTTAATTCCACCCCCTATAGTACCTGGAATACCTGTCAAAAACTCAAATCCTGATAATTCATTATTCATTGCGAAAACTGAAAGAGCTTTATCTAAAACAGCACTTCCTGCTATTACGATATCTTCACTAAGTAGTGAAATATTGTTGAAGTTGTTACTCAATTTAATCACAACTCCATCATATATTTTATCAGTGATCAAAGTATTTGAGCCTGCACCTAAAATAAATATCTTCTCATCATTTTTCAGTTTTTTTAAAAAAATTACTAAGTCTTTTAAGTTATCAGCTTTGTAAAAAGCTTTTGTTTTACCTCCAATATTAAACCAATTCATTTTTTTTAGATCATAATCAAATTTTACTTTGTCTCCAAAATCTTTTAATAAATCTTTTAATTTTTCAATTTTCATTTCATTAATTTTGGTAATGTTTTAATCCAACTAGATATAGAGCCTGCACCCATCCCAATCACAATTTTTTTTCCATACATATTTCTTTTTAAAAAAATCGCTAATTGTTTTAAATCGTTTACTAAAAACAATTTTACCTTTGAATTTTTTATAATTTCTTTAGCAAAACTTGAATATTTAAATCCTAATTTTATTTTTTCACCTGCCGTAAAAATTGGACACAGAATAACCGTGTCAGCATTTCTAAAAGCAAAAGAAAATTCTTTTTTAAGATCTTTTAATCTTGAAATTCTATGAGGTTGAAAAATGCAAACTTTTTCAAAATTTGAATAAACTTTATTTACTCCATCCAGCACCATTTTGATTTCTGTTGGATGATGAGCATAATCGTCATAAAAATCGATATTATTATATCTAAATATTTTGCTAAATCGTCTTTCAACACCTTTAAAGTTTAGTAACCCTTTTTTAATATCTTTAACAGATATGCCAATCGTTAAAGCAACAGCTGTAGCGGCTACAGCATTTCTTACATTATGAATTCCTAATAGAGGAATCTTAATATTTTTAATTAATAATTTTTTTTTATTAGGAACATTACTACTTAAGTCAAATTCAGTGTATTTAATATTTTGATTTATTTTTTTTATAAAGAAATTAGATTTCGGATTTGTTCCATAGGTATAAAAATTATTAAACTTTAACCTTTTTATGAGACTACGGTTAATTTTATCGTCAATACACACAAATGACTTTCCAAAAGAAGGGACTTTTTCAATAAATTGAGTAAAAGAATTTTTCAATTGATCCATTGAGTCATAGAAATCCATGTGTTCTCTATCGATATTTGTAATTATTGAATAAGTTGAAGGGACGTGTACAAAACTTCCATCAGACTCATCGGCCTCTAAAATAGACCAATCACTTTTACCAAGTCTAGCTGTGTTGTTAATTGATTTGATTACACCTCCATTAATAATAGTTGGATCTAATTTTGTATTTTGAAAAATTGAGGACACTAAAGAAGTAGTTGTAGTTTTTCCATGAGATCCCGCAATAACAATATTTTTGGTCAAAGAAACTATATGGGCTAACATCTTTCCTCTCGAAATTATGGGTAATTTTTTTTTTTTTGCTTCAATTATTTCTGGATTATTTTTTTTTATTGCTGAAGAAATTACAACTATTGTTGCATTTTTAAGATTTTCTCTTTTTTGTCCAATAAATATTTTAATATTTTCTTTTTTTAGTCTCGCTATATTTTTATTAATATATTGATCGCTTCCTTGGACTTTAAATCCTTTTTCTTGCATAATCAAAGAAAGTCCACTCATACCAATACCACCAATACCAACGAAGTGAATTATTTCTGTTTTACCTAATTCAATTTTCATTTATAGCTTTCAATATTTTTTCATTAACATTATTCCAAGTATTTTGATAATTTAATCTTTTTAAGTTTTCTTTTTTTTTTAAGTAATCGCTTTTTTTGTCTAAAATTTCATATAATTGTTTCTCAATTTTCTCATCGAATAATTTTTGCTCTAATACCCAGCAACAGTTATTATTTTTGTAAAATTTTGCATTCTCAAGTTGATGATTATCTTTAGATGATGGTAATGGAACTGCAATAAATGGTATGTATAATAAAGATAATTCAGCTAAAGTTGATGCTCCCGCTCTTGTAATAGAAAGATCCACTTGTTTAATAATTTCCGAAAAATCATCTTTAAAACTAAAAATCTCATTTTCTAAGTTATTTCTAATATAAAAATCTTTTAAGTTATCAATATTATTCTCATTAGTTTGGTGAATAATTTTAATCTGGAAGTTTTTTGACAACTTGACAAGAACATTTTTTAAGTGACCGTTAAAAATATTCGCGCTTTGACTACCACCTACAATCAGAATAGTAAATTTATTTTTAGTTTGAGAAATTGATTGTAAATTATAAATTTTTTTTCTCACCAAAGGAAAAATAGTTTTGATTTTATTTTTAAATTTTTCTGGAAAATTTTTTATTTCATTGTTATAGCAAAAAATTTTTTTACACGAATTAAGAAAGTATCTATTTGAACGCCCTAGCACATGGTTTGGTTCAACTAAATATAAATTTAAATTAAGTAATTTAGAAGCAAAAATTAAGGGTAAAGACATATACCCCCCAGTAGATATTACTTCACCAATATTATATTTTTTAATAACTAAAAAAGCCTTGATGGTTAATAAAAAAAGCACAAAGAAATTAAATGGTAATAAAAAAATATTATTCAATTTTGGTGTGTTAACAATTTCAATTTTATTAATATCTTCATCCAAATATCTCAAGCCCCTTTTATCAGTTGAAATAATTACTTTACATTTTTCACGAAGATGATCACTTAAAATTATAGCTGGCACTACGTGCCCTCCTGTGCCACCAGTAGAAATTAAAAAATTTTTTTTCATAATTAATCAATTTTTCTTTTTGTTAAATTTAAAATGATTCCTGATAAAATTGATATGCTTATTATCGATGAACCTCCATAACTTATAAAAGGTAAGGTCATACCTGTGGTAGGAAACAATCTAATATTGACACCTATGTGAATCATTACTTGAAACATAATAAGACTCGAACTACCTACCAAAATTAATTTAACTTTTTCCTCATTTTCATAATAAACCCGCTTAAATATTGAGTAGATTAATACTAAAAACAAAAATAAAATTAGAATTATGGCAATAACACCAAACTCCTCAGAAATAACTGAAATTATATAATCTGTATGAGCTTCTGGAACAGTATTTTTTAATGTTCCTTCACCAACACCTTTACCAAAATAACCGCCACTTATGATTGACTCTATCGCTTTATCAGATTGAAAATTGTAAGTGCCAGATCCAGGATCTAAAAAAGATAATATTCTATTTTTTATATATTGAAATTTTCCTATAAAAAATATTAAAAAAAAGAAAGAAGAAATTAAAGTTAAAAATAATATTGTTAAAAAAATAATATTTATTCCTGATACAAAAATTAAAATTGACCAGCTAAGAAAAACTAACAAAGTTTGACCAATATCTGGTTGCATTACCAATAATGATGCAACAGCTAATGTCACCAAAAATGACAATGTATACTTAAAAAAAATATTTGTATATTTTTGACTACATAAGATTAAACTTATACAAATTATTAGAAAAGGTTTAACCAACTCAATTGGTTGAAATCTTGGTAAAAAATTCAGATCAATCCATCTTTTAGATCCTTTTACCTCAATACCTATAAAGGGTACCATTATCAGAAAAATTATTGAAAATAGAAAAATTATTAAGGAAAGCTTTAAAAGCTTATCTTGACTTATAGATGATAAAAAAAAGATCACTATTGTGCCAAGAGAAATAAATATTAAATGCTTAAAAAAAAATGAATAATCGTTTGTATCTAACTTATCTGATGCAATTAGTGAAGTAGAAACTAATGAAAAAAATAACCCAATTAGAAATAATAAAATTATTAAAGATAAAATAAACCTATCAACATTTTTCCACCATTCATAATATAAATTAAAAATAGACTTTTTAAATTCCATTTAAGTATCTCTTAATTAATTTGTTAAAATAATAACCTCTTTCCTCGAAATTTTTAAAAGTATCAAATGATGCTGCACAAGGACTAAATAATATTGTCCAGTGAATAAATCTTTTCTTTTTAATAAATTTGAAAATTTCTTTAATAGCTTTGTTTAAATTATCAAAATTTTTTATTTTAACTTTATTTTTTAATTCTTTATTAAAAGGAGTTTTATTTTTACCATAAATAAAAGCCTCAACGTTTAATAGATCAATTTTTTTTAAATTTAGTTTGTCACCCTTTTTAAAAATTCCGCCCACAAGCCATAAGATATTAAGTTTAGATTTTAAAATATCTTTACTTGATGAGAAACTTGTTGATTTTGAATCATTTATAATTGTTAAGTTTTTTTTTTTATAAATGATTTGTTGTCGATATTTTAAACCTTTGAAGTTTTGTAATGTTTTTAACAATAGTTTATTGTTTAGTTTTAGTTTTTTTGAGATCTCAAAGATAAATGAGAGATTTTCTTTATTATTAGATGTTAAAAAATAATCATTTTTAATTTTTTTGAAAAAATGTTCGTAATTCTTTTTATAAACTTTAATTATTTTGCAATTGAATTTTTTTGTTTTAAGTTTTTTATTAATAATCCTATTTTCTCCATTTAAATAAGAAAAATCTTTCTTTTTTTGGGATTCAACCAACTTAAATTTTGCGTTAGTATAATTTTTAAGATTTCTATGTCTTTCAATATGATCAGGACTTATATTGAGAATAAATGCATATTTTGAGGAAAATAACTGACTATAATCCAACTGATAGGATGAAGTTTCTATAACAAAAAATGTTTTTTTCGTAATTTTTTTTTCAGATAATATAGGATTACCAATATTACCTACAAGTCTCACATCCTTTTTTTGATCCAATAAAACGTCAAATAAAATTTTTGCTGTCGTTGATTTTCCATTTGTACCTGTAATCGCAATACTTTTATTTTTAAAAAAGGAATAAAAAACATCTAAATCTGTATAAATTTTTGCCAAGTTATCTCTCAAAAATTTTGTTAATTTACAGTTATTAATTGCAATACCTGGACTTAAAATAATTCTATCGAAATTTGTCTTAAATATTTCTTTATGATTTATTAAATTAATTTTTGAATTTTGATTAAGTTTTAAATCATCATCAAATAAATATATTTTAGCTTTGTTTTTTAAAAATTTATATGTAGAAGTACCACTTTTTCCAAGCCCGTAAATTAATATTTTTTTATTTAAAAAAATATTTTTAGATATTTTCATTATCTTAATTTTAAAGTGGCTAAACCTATCAAGGCAAGAATTATAGAAATAATCCAAAATCTAATAACGACTGTGGACTCTGGCCATCCCTTTTTTTCAAAATGATGATGTATCGGGGCCATTTTGAAAATTCTTTTCCCAGTTAATTTATAAGATATTACTTGAACCATAACCGAAATAGCCTCTAAAACAAAAAGACCGCCTGTTATTGCTAATACGATTTCATGTTTTGTGATTATTCCAACAGCACCCAGCGAACCTCCTAAAGATAATGATCCTGTGTCTCCCATAAATATTTTTGCTGGTGGAGCGTTAAACCAAAGAAAACCCAAACAAGAACCAATAATTGCGCCACAAAAAATTGAAATTTCTCCCGTGCCCTCGATGTAAGGTATTTGTAGATAATCTGAAAAGACTATATTTCCAGTTACATAACTTATAAAAGCAAAGCAAGCTGCCACTAATATTACAGGTACTGTAGCTAAACCATCAAGTCCATCTGTAAGATTAACTGCGTTAGATGAACCTATTATTACAAATACTGAGAATGGAATAAAAAACCATCCAAGATTCAAGATTAAATTTTTAAAAAAAGGAAAATACAAATTTGTCATCTCTTGGAAGTCGACATAAGAAATAAAAAAAGTTACTCCTATAACTGCTAAAACAATTTGTAAAATTATTTTTATCTTTGACGAAATCCCAGAAGAATTATTATTTTTAATCTTTTTAAAATCATCAAAAGCTCCAAGCAATCCAAAAGAAACTACAATATAAAGACAAAACAATATATTTATATTAGATAAATCTGCCCAACATAATACTGAAATTAACAAACCTATCAGAATAATCACTCCACCCATCGTAGGTGTTCCAATTTTTTTTATAATATGATCCTCTGGCCCATCATCTCTTATAGGGTTAAAAATTTTTTGACTTGAAAAAAATTTGATAAATGGACCTCCTATGATTAAAACTATTAGTAGAGAGGTAAAAACTGACAAGCCAGTCCTAAAAGTAAGATACTTAAAAACATTCAAAAAACTAAACGTATCAACAAAATTTAGTAAAAATTGATAAAGCATTAATTCAATCCTTTTAGATTTCTTACTATCTTATTAAATCCTGTCGCATTTGAGGCTTTGATCATTAAATAATCATTATTATTTAATCTATTTTTAATCAATGTAATAATATCTTGTTTATTTTTTAAAACCTTGCCTCTTTTAGATTTATTCAATTTTTTAAATATTAATTGTGCCTTTTTTCCTTTTACGAAAACTTTATCAACTTTAGTTCTATTGATTATGGGAGCTATGGATAGATGAAGTTTATTTGAGAGCCTACCAAGTTCTAGCATGTCTCCAATTAGTAAATATTTTTTTGATCCTCTTGAATTTATCTTGTCGTAATTAAGTATTGCAGATTTAAGTGAGAGAGGATTGGAGTTATAAGTTTCATCGACTAAATTGATTGTCTTTTTTTTAATTTTAAATTTCAATAAATTCCCTCTACCACTAGGCGTTTTAAAATTTAAAAAAAACTTTTCATCTAATTTAAAAATATCTTCATAAACACTCATTATAGCTAAAGTAGATAAAATATTATAAATATTACTTTGAAAGTTGTTTAATACTGTAAAATTTTTTCTTAAATTATTCATTTCAATTGTAATTTGAAAATTTTTCGTATTTTTTTTGATTTTTATAAATTTCACATCAGATTTACGATTTTTTATTCCAAAAGAAATTACATTTAAATTTTTTTTTAACGCAATGTTTTGATGGAATTTAAAAAATCTATCATCAGCATTTAAAATGATATGCCCATTAGCCTGTGTATTATTAATAATTTCTGATTTAGCGAGTGCAATTCCCTTTATGTTTTCGAAATTTTTAGCATGAGCGTAATTAATATTTGTAATTACACTTACATTTGGTTGTAAAATCTTTGATAAGTAATCAATCTCACCTTTTTTGTCCATACCCAATTCTAAAACTCCATAATCGTCACTCTCTCTCAAATTAAAAAGGCTCAATGGAACTCCATACTTATTATTATAAGATTTTGGGGAAATGCTCACTTGTGATATTTTTTTTAGAGAATTTCCAACTAATTCTTTTAAAGTAGTTTTGCCACAACTTCCTGTAATTCCAATAATTTTTGTATTAATATTTTTTCTAAAAATTTTTGATGCATCTGTAAGAAGTTTTAATGAATTTTTTATTTTTATTTGTTTATTTTTATTAAGACTTGATTGTATTCTATTGACAATAGCCAACGATGCCTTTTTTTTAAATGCTTGTGCTACAAAATTATTTGCATCAATTTTTTTACCTTTTATTGCAAAAAATATGTCATTTTTTTTTACTTCCTTGGAGTTTATTCTTGCCTGACTTATAGAGCTGTGAATTGGAAATTTTTTGTTATTCGATAACTCTCTAATTATATTTACTTTAAAATCATTAGATAATAACAAATTCTTATTTTTAATCGCTTTTAATATTTTTATTTTATCTGAAAAATTAATTTTCTTTTTTCCAAAATCTTGAATTTTTTCATGACCTCTTCCTGCTACTAACAAAATTTCACCAGTGCTCAAATTTTTTATCGCTTCTGATATAGCTGTTGCTCTATTAGGAATTTCTACAACTTTTTTGTTTTTTATTCCTTTTTTTATATCTCGTCTAATTTTATCTGGATTTTCAAATCTAGGATTATCATCAGTAAGATAAACAAGATTTGAGTAATTAGCTGCAATTTTTCCCATTTTAGATCTTTTATTTTGGTCTCTATTTCCACCACAACCAAATAAAAGAATTATTTTTTTATTTGGAAACTGTTCTCTTAAATTTAAGAGACATACTTTTAAAGCGTCAGGTGTATGTGCATAATCAAGAATAACTTTGGCTTTATTTTTAATATTTCCAATTTTTTCGAATCTTCCTTCAATAGCTTTCAGTTTCGGAATAACTTTTAAAATTTTTCTAAGTTCTAGACCACTTTTTTCTGCAGCAATAATCGCCATTAATAAATTTTTTAATTGAATTTTCCCTATTAATTTAAGATTAATGTCTTTAATTAAATTTTTATATTTAATTCTAAGTATTTGAGACTCATCCTTAAAAAAATGTGAATAAATTTTAAAGTTACTTTTATTATTGTTCAGTGTATACAATTTCAAATTTTTACTAACTGAAATTCTCTTTACCTTTTTAAAAGGAATAATTTCATCATCTGTTATTACATTTCCTTTTTTTTTAATTAAATTTTTAAATAAGTATAGTTTTGCATCTAAATAATTTTTAAAATTTTTATGATAATCTAAATGATCTTGAGAAATATTTGTAAATATACCAGTGTTGAAAACTAAACCATCTAGCCTGTTTTGACTAAGGCCGTGACTTGATGCTTCCATTATTACATTATCTATATTTTTATCTTTCAGGATTCTTAATATTTTTCCTAATTTGATTGGATCAATTGTTGTATTGTTAAGCTTTAGGTTAAAATTATTTGCTTTTACCCCAAGGGTTCCTATCGAGGCAACTTTTTTTTTATTAAGTTTAAGTATTTGATAATAAAAATTTGCAATTGAAGATTTTCCATTAGTTCCAGTAACAGCTATTAAATTTCCTGGCTTTTTTTTATAAACTCTATATGAGACATCAGCTAATAACTTTCTAATATTATCAGTATCAAGATATATAATTCCATTGTGTTTTTTCTTAAACTTTTTCTCTGACACAATGATTTTAGAACCCTTTTTAATTGCAAGTGGAATAAATTTGTTTCCATCAATTTTATTACCTTTTATTGCAAAAAAAATATTATTCTTTTTTACATTCTTGCTATCAAATGAAATTCCTGAGAAAAAAATATTTCTAAATTTTTTGTTAACATTGGGGATGTAGTCTTTAAGCAACATTAATTAATAAACTTCACTATATTTTGTGGCTAAAATAGGCCCAATTTTATCTAGAATTTGGCCCGTAACTTCTACTGCAGTCCAACCAGCTGTATTAAAAGGTGTTCCTTTATATTTTATGTTTGAGCCATCCCTATAATGGTAAATATAATCTTTACTAATTTTAGGCTCTTCTAACATTACAGCCATAACGAATTTCGGTTTAGACGTTGGAAATACAGATAAAAAAGAATTTATTTTTTTATTGGTATAAACACCATTTATACTCTTTTGTGCAGTTCCTGTTTTTCCGCCCACTTCAAAACCAGTGACATTAGCTAAAGATGCAGTCCCATTTTTTGTTGATACAATTTTCCTAAGGATAGGTAAAATTTTTTTTGATACATCGTCATTCAAGATTTTTTCTCTTTTATTTCTATTTTTATTTTTAATCAAAGTTGGGTCAATATTATAACCTCCATTAGCTATTATTGAGTATGCCTTAACTAATTGAATTAATGTGGTGGTAATTCCGTGGCCAAAAGAAGCAGTTGCTAATGGACATTTGCCCCAATTAAATTCAATTGGTTTTCCAACTTCCTCTAACTCAAAAGTTATTTTTTCTAAAACCCCAATTGTTGATAAAAATGATTTGAATTTATCCTCACCTAGCTTTTGACCAATCCTAACAGAACCTATATTTCCAGAGCGAATTAAAATTTCTTCAGCAGTTAAATTTGAGGGTATCTTATTGTCGTACTCTCTTATTGGGAATCCGGCACAACTGAGTGATTTTGGTAAATCTGAAAACTTTGTTTGAGGGTCAATAATTTTTTCATTAAATGCAGCGGCTAATGTGAAAGTTTTAAAAACTGAGCCAAATTCATAAACACCTTTAGTAGCTCTATTAATAAAATTTGGATCTGAAATTTTTTTTCTTTGATTCGGATTAAAATCTGGCAATGAAACTAAGGAAATAATTTCACCGTTATTTACATCCATTAATATACTTGCACTTCCTTTAGTATTAAAAATTTTATTAAACTTAATTAATTCTTCTCTAATTAAATATTGAATATCTTTATCAACTGTTAATTTAATTGGTTGTTGTGAATTTTTAAGCTGTTCATCTAATGATTTTTCGAGACCAGAAATACCATTATTATCATTGTCTATCTGACCGATAATATGGCTGAATAAATTGCTTTGAGGATAAATTCTTATTAAATTATCTCTTGGTTCAATAGCATTATCGCCAAGCTGCATTAGTTTTTCGTAATTTTCCTCAGAAATCTTTTTTTCAAAATAAAAAAATTTTCCTTTATCAATTCTTTTTTTTATTTTCTGAATATCTTTCTCGGGGAATAAATATTTGAGGTTTAATAGCAGTTTTTTTTCATCAATAATTTTTGAGGGACTAATTCCTATATCTATAGAATTTATAGTTTTGACTAAATATTTATTATTAGTATCAGTTATGTCAGCTCTATAAAGTTTATTCGAAGCTTTTTTTAAATCATTCGTCTCATTAATTTTGGAACTTCGCGATCCTAGGTGAGCAAGGTGTAATAAGTAAATTATAAAAATTATAAAAAAAATGAAGAAAATAAAAGATATTCGGTTAAAAGTAATATTTAAGTTTGATTTACCTCTTTTATAAGAAAAATCATTTTCTTGAGTCTCTAAAATTATTCTTGAATCTCTTTTACTCATTAGAAAATTTAAATTTTTTAATTTTTACGTTTTTTTTATTTTGATAAATAATATAAAAATTTTGAATATTCTTTTCAAATAATTCTTCATCAAAATATAGATTTTGATAATCTAGTAATTTTTTTGTTGAGCTTAAGTAATCATGTTCTAATTTAATATTTTCAAAATTTCTTTTTGATTCTCTAATATTTTCCCTCAATGAAAAAATTTCATCGTCGATTCTTTTTGTTGAATTTTTGATAATAGCAGTAAATAAAACCAAAAAAAATATCAAAAAAGTTACAAAAAATTTTTTCATAACTTATTTCCAAAATTTTCTATCTCAATTAAATTTCTGAATTCGTTGAAAATATCTGTCTCAAAATTATAAGAATTATCTTTTTTGATCATATATCTTAGTTTGGCAGATCTAGAGGGAATATTTTCTTTTAATTCTTTTAACGAGGGAGTTTTGGGTTTTTTTTCTAATATCTTAAATAAAGTTTCGCGTTGATTTAGCTGAGGAAGATATCGTGAAATACTTTTATTTTCTGATAAACTTTTAAAGAAATATTTAACAATTTTATCCTCTAACGAATGAAAGGTAACTACCGCTAAAACGCCGTCTTTTTTTAAAATCTTTGATGCAGATATTAAACCATTTAGCAACTCGCTAATTTCTTTATTTACAAAAATTCTAAGCGCTTGAAAAATTTTAGTGGCACTATGTATTTTAAAATTTTTTTTTGTTTTTGTTTTTTCAATAAGTTTAACCAATTCTTGTGTGTCAATTTCTTTTTTTTTCCGAGAAATAATAATTTGATTGGCAATTTTTTTTGCCTCATTTTCTTCACCAAAAAACTTAAAAATTTTCTCTAATTCTAAAGCTGACAACATATTAATTGCTTCTTTTGCAGAAAATTCATTTATTCCCATCTGCATGTTAAGTTCACCTTCCGAGTTAAAGGATAAACCTTTTTCTACATCCTTAATTTGTGAGTAAGAGAAACCTAAATCAAAAATCACACCCTTTATATTTTCATTCTTCAGTTTAAGATGATTTAATTGACTAAATTTTTTATTTTTGAATACAAAACGATTTTCGAATTTTTTTGAAATTTTATCAGCAATTTCTTTACATTTCTTGTCTCTATCTAAAGCAATAACTTTTGTTCCCTTAAAACTTAAGATTTTTTCTGTATATCCACCTTGACCAAAAGTACAATCAATAAATGTGCCACCATGTTGAGGGGTAATAATGCTAATTATTTCATTAAGCAATACCGGATAATGTTTTGGAATATCCGATAGCATGGTGGCTTCCATTTATTTTTTCGAAGACCATTAATTTTTTTGTCTTCGTAAAAATGCTGGTATTTCTAAGTCATCCTCTTCATCTTTATCGTTTTCAGATCCTAATAAATCCTCAGAGCTTAAGGTTTGGTTATCTGAATTAAACAAGTCTGGCTCATCACTATCTACGCCGAATTCTTTTAGATCATTTGATAATTCATCAGATGTCTTTGTAGAGGATAACGCTTCTTGAGAAAATGATGTTTCATTTTCTTTTGAAGTATTTTTAACAATGCCTTCAACTTCTTGGTTCTTTAATAACTCCTCGTGATATTGATGATTAACTTGATCTACAGACTGATCTTTAACATTTTCTGTGATTACTTCATTCTCAAGTTTTAAAGCATTAGCGCCATGTGATAATGGGTTTGAATTTGCACTCGAAAAACTAAATGAGGCAGTTCCATTTGTGGAAGCAAAATCAGAATAACCTGGATTTCGATTTTGTATACGATGAACCATATTAATAACTGATTTTGATTCAGGATGCTGTCCATCCAATGACGTTGCAACAATTGAAACACGGATCTTTCCATCCAGAGATGGGTCAATTATTGATCCATTTATAATCTCAGCCTCAGAATCAACTTCAGATCTAATTTTATTTACAATTTCATCTACCTCAAAAAGCTTTAAATCTTCTCCACCTGTTATATTTATTAATAAACCCTTTGCTCCTTTAAGAGAATAGTCATCAATTAATGGATTATTTAAAGCTAATTCTGTTGCCTTTTCAGCTCTTCCCTCACCTTCAGCCTCACCAGTACCCATCATTGCTTTGCCCATTGAACTCATCACAGTTTCAACATCAGCAAAATCTAAATTTACTAAACCGTCTTTAACCATTAGGTCGGTTACACTCTGAACTCCATGACGAAGAATACTATTAGATAATTGAAAAGACTCTTTATATGTAGTCTGTTCATTAGCGATTTTAAATAAATTTTGATTAGGTATTACAATAATCGTATCAACATGTTTTCTTAATTCTTCAAGACCTTGTTGTGCTCTACGCATTCTTGATGGAGCTTCGTATAAAAATGGTAATGTTACTACGCCGACTGTTAATATATTCAATTCTTTTGCTGCTCTTGCAATTACATGCGCTGCACCAGTTCCTGTGCCACCACCCATTCCTGCAGTAATAAAAACCATATTTGCACCTTTAAGAATATCCACAATGTCATTTAAAGACTCGCCAGCAGCTGCTTGTCCTATCTCATGTTTTGCTCCTGCACCTAAACCTTTAGTTAAATTTAATCCTATTTGTATCCTAGTTTTAGATTTACTTGTTTTTAAATCTTGTGCATCAGTATTAACTGCAACAAATTCAACACCATCTACACCTGCATCAATCATCTCATTTATTGCATTACCTCCTGCTCCTCCTACTCCCAAAACTAATATTCTTGGTTTTAATTCTTTTATTTCTGGTACTTTAAAATTGATTGTCATTTTTTTATCCCCCGTTATTTGTTGAATTGATGCTCCCATTTAAGGCTTGATCGATTTAAATTAGCTTTTTTTCTTGCATTGACCTTAAATTTTTCAAAAATTGTTGGTTCCCATATCTGGAAGGTTTTGCCCTGACCAACAAACACCATACTGTTTTTAATTTTAGCATGTTTAAGTAATTTTGAAGTAAGTGAAATTCTTCCTTCACTATCAAATTGTAAATTTGTACTTTCAGACAAAATTGATGTTGCAAAAAAGTCCCTTTTTTCCTCGAAAGGATTTAAAGAGTCTATTGAATTTGAAATTTTTTCTACTCTATCTTGAGGCCAAGCTTCTATTGATTGATTATTGAATGATGGATAACAGATTACACCGTTATATCCAAGGTTAGATAGATATGATCTATAACTTGCAGGCACTGACACCCTTCCTTTTTTGTCCAATTTGTTTTCGTAGGTCGATAAAAACATAAGCCATAAAGTCCTAAAAATTCCCTATATGGGAATTTTTGGGATATTATGGGTTTTTTTAAATACTGTCAACTAATACTATTTTTAATTGAAATTTGCCTTTAAGGATGGAAATATGTCTAAACATAAACATTTACTAAAGATCAAGATTCAATGAAAAGCCAGATAAACTGTAAGCCGGGTTCTGTCATTTAAACTTACCATTTATCTAGGCTTAAGATCACTCTTAAGCTCAAGCAACTAACCCTGATGACCAGCCAAGGATGGCTTTTAGTTTTTCAACAATGTCATCTCTACTTAGTCTTGCTCCCAGTGGGGTTTTCCAGCGTTCATTGTTACCAATAGAACCGGTGTGCTCTTACCACACCTTTTCACCCTTGCCATGTTATGGCGGTTTATTTTCTGTGGCACTATCCCTAGGGTTTCCCCCGCCAGGGGTTACCTGGCACTGCATCCTTGTAGAGTCCGGACTTTCCTCTTTAAATTTAATAAAGCGATAAGTCGTTTATCTGGCATATTCAATTTACAGTTTAATTGTAAAAATTCAAGCTGAATAATTATTAATTTTAAAGACTTTTGCTTATCAATAAACATTCTCTATCTATCTTGCCATCTATAAGATTTTGTCTAAATCTTCTTTGAAATGCTTTAGTTAATAAAGTAGCATTTTTCTGTGAATTTGTTTTTTTTATTCTGCAATATCCAAATCTATACAAATTTTCTATAAATATTTCTTTATCTTTTGCTTTTATTTTTAAATTTTTAATTATCCTATTTTTTTTTATATTTGGAAAATAACAAATCTTTTTTTTAGCTAAAATCTGCCATGGAAACTTTTCACCAGGATCTTTTTTGCGACTAGGAGCCACATCTGAATGGGCCAAAATATTTTTAAGATTAATTTTATATTTTTTGATTAATTTTTTTAAAAGTTTTTTTAATGAGTAAATTTGTCTTTTCGAAAATTTTTTGTACCCGTGTTGGTGACCAGGATTATGAATTTCAATTCCTATAGAATACTCATTCAATAAAACATAATTTTTCCAGCAAGACTTTCCAGCATGCCAAGCTTCATATAGGTCCGGAACTAAATTTAACACTTTTCCATCTTCTTTGATAAAATAATGAGAACTAACCTTGGATTTTGAATCACAAAGTTTTTTAATCGCTTCTTTCTCTTTTTTCATTCCAGTGTAGTGAAGAATAATAAATTTTATCTTTTTAGCGTTTCTTTTTGGGATATTAAAATTAAGTGAATAATTAGTGCCAATTTTAAGCCTTTTTTTCATCTTATTTCTAATAAATACTTAATTTACTTTATAAATCTATATAATATAAAAGCGTTTATGTTTAAGAAATTAATAATTACTCTAATTACAACTTTTACGCTAACTTTAAATGTTAACGCTGGTTCTGATGGAAATTTATTATTAAAAAAAAATGAGCCTTCTGAAGTTAAAGAATGTTTTGAAACATTAAATAGAGCCACATTTGCTTTTAATCAAGTATTGGATGGAATTATATTTAAACCAGTAGCAAGCGCATACAGGATACTGCCATCTCCTGTAAAAAGTGGTGTTAGTAATTCTTTAGATAATTTGTCTAATCTTGTAACAGTTCCGAATAATATTCTTCAAGGAGATTTTAAAATGGCGAGCGTTAACACTGGTAGATTTTTGATAAATTCTACTGTGGGAATTTTCGGGTTAATTGATGTTGCTCAATATTTAGGTTTACCTGAATACGAAAGAGAAGATTATGGACAATCTTTAGCAAAACTTGGAGTAGGTCCCGGATGCTATGTTGTTTTGCCAATTTTAGGACCAAGCACAGCCAGAGATACCATTGGGTCGGCTTTAAATTTTTTAGGGGGAGATCCGTGGTATAATGTAACAGTTAAAAATGATACTCATCATTTTTCAGATATAGACTATTATTCCTCTAAAGTGACTTCAGGAGTTGATTTTAGAGCAAAAAACTATAATTCAATCGAAAGTTTAAAAGATAACTCAATAGATTTTTATGCATCAGTAAAAAGTCTGTATTTACAAGATAGGCAACAAAAAATTCTCAACTCAAAAAAAATTGTAGACACTCAAGATAATAGTGATTGGGAAGAAATTGATAATAATTAAAAAATTTTCATAATTTAATGAATTTCAAAAAATTTTATTTAATATTATTTGTTTTCACATTAAGTTTTACAAATGCTAATTCTATTGAGCCAGAGATTTTTGTTGAGACGACTATTAAAAAAGCAACAAGTATTCTCTCAAATAATAGTAGCAAAGAAAGTAAGATCAAACAGTTAAAAACTGTAGCAAAAGAAACTGTGGATATAAATGGCATAGGTCTTTATACATTAGGACCTGTGAGAAAATCTCTCGACACAACGCAAAAAGAAAAATATATAAAATTGTTTGAACAATATTTTTTGAAGAGTTTTTCCAGTAGGTTAGTAGATTACACAAATCCAGATATAAGTATTTTAGGCAAAGAAAAATTAAGTGAAAATTATACAATAGTTAAAAGCCTATTAAGTGGAAATAATGAAAGACCAGAAGTTAAAATTGACTGGAGAATTTATACTAAAAACCCCGATAACCCTTTAATCAGAGATTTAATTATTGAAGGCCTAAGTCTTGCAAGAACACAGAAAGAGGAATTTACGTCTATATTAAATTCCAATGATGGTAAAATTGATGTTTTATTCAAAACGTTAGAAGATTTCTCTAGTAATTAACAATTTCAAACTATTGGTGGGCCCGCCAGGACTTGAACCTGGGACCAATACATTATGAGTGTACTGCTCTAACCAACTGAGCTACAGGCCCTAATAATTATAAGTTTTATATCATTTATTAAAAATTCTCAAATAAAGATAGATTTTAAATTGGTGGGACATGATTGAATCGAACAATCGACTTCTTGCATGTCAAGCAAGCACTCTAACCACTGAGCTAATGTCCCTTCAAATTAACTTTCTAAGAAACTTTTTAATTGTTTGGATCTACTTGGATGCTTTAATTTTCTCAGAGCTTTGGCTTCAATTTGTCTTATTCTTTCTCTCGTTACAGAGAATTGTAAACCTACTTCCTCTAAAGTGTGGTCAGTATTCATTCCCACACCAAACCTCATTCTCAAAACTCTTTCCTCTCTAGGAGTAAGTGTTGATAAAATCTTAGTTGTTGCCTCACCAAGGTTAGATTTAATTGCTTGTTCAAGTGGTGCAAGAGCTTTCGTATCCTCAATAAAATCACCTAAACTACTATCTTCTTCATCGCCAACAGGTTTTTCTAGTGACACTGGCTCTTTAGAAATTTTTAAAACTTTCCTAACCTTATCAAGTGGCATTCTTAATTTTTTTGCTAATTCTTCAGGTGTCGCCTCTCTTCCAAATTCACTTAAAATTAATCTTTGAGTACGCACTATTTTGTTTATTGTTTCAATCATATGCACTGGAATTCTAATAGTTCTAGCTTGGTCAGCTATAGATCTAGTTATCGCTTGTCTTATCCACCAAGTAGCATATGTCGAAAATTTATAACCTCTTCGATACTCAAACTTATCAACTGCTTTCATAAGACCGATGTTACCCTCTTGAATTAAGTCTAAAAATTGTAGGCCTCTATTTGTATATTTTTTAGCAATTGATATTACTAATCTAAGGTTAGCCTCAACCATTTCTTTTTTAGCAATTCTTGACTCTTTTTCACCTTTTTGAATTCTGCTTACTAATTTCTTATAATCAGTAACAGACATTCCCAATTTATGACTAATTTCAACTAACCGTTCCCTTATATTTTTGAATTCGTCCTTGTTTTTTGAAAAAAATTGTTTCCAAACTGTATTGGTATCTAAAAATTTTTTTAAATTAGGGTTAATTTCATTTCCAACATAAAACTTAATAAATTCATTTCTAGAAATTTTATTATTTATTGCAAGTCTTAAAAGGTTTCCTTCCAGAGAAATTATTTTTTTATTTTCAACGTAGTGTTTTTGAACCAATTCCTCGAGCACTGATGGAGATAACTGAAGAGATTTTATATTTTCTAAAACCTCATCAACAATTTTTTTATAACTTTTCTCTTTAGCAGTAGAAAAAGTTTGTGAATTTAAAATACAATTTAGCTTTTCTTTTTGGTACTTAATCAACTTATTATAATCTTTTGTTAAAGTATGGACTGTTTTTAACACTTTTGGCTTAATTTCTGTTTCCATAGCTGCCAATGTTGGATTAAAATCATCTTCACTTTCGTCACTCGAATTTTCATCTTTATCAATTTCTCCAGCATTTTTTTGTTTAGCACTAGGACCGGTAGTTTCGTCTTCCATATAATTAGTATCAATGTCAATTATCTCTCTAACCAAGATCTCATCAGATTGTAGTTTTTGATTCCACTCAAAAAATTGTTGAGCTGTTATTGGACTTTGAGACAATGCAATTAACATAACATCTTTTCCAGCTTCAATTCTTTTAGCAATAGCGATTTCACCTTCTCTACTGAGAAGCTCAACACCTCCCATTTCTCTTAAGTACATTCTTATCGGGTCATCACTTTTTTCAATTGTTTTACCCTCTTCTTTGGATGAATTTTCTTTCTTTCTTAAAACTTTAAAATCTGATTTTTTTTCAACAAGTGTAATTTTTTCATCAAGAATGTGAATAAATGCTTGGGCGAGATTTTCACCAGAAAGATTTCTTTTGCCTAAAGATTTATTTAACTCTTCGTGAGTTATAAAACCTCTATGAGTGCCACGTTGCATCAACCGAGCGAAACTTTTTGTAATTATTCTTTCCACAGCTTATAATTTGAAGAGTCTTATATAATGTCAAATTTTCAAAAATCCATTACTAATTTGGCTCTTTTAATTGAGATTTTGCTTTTTTTTTAGCTCTTTTAACTCATTAAATGTGGTCTCGCTCATATCAACTGAAAACTTCGATTCTAATTCTTGAATTCTAAACTCAAGATCATAATTCATTAAATCTCTTGAAATATCTTCTAATAACTCAATAATTTTTTTATCGTCATTATTTTGATTTTTAAGAATATGTTTTATGGGTGCAAATTTATTTATTTTTTCTATCAATTGATTATCTAGTTTTAAATCTTCAATTTCAATTTGTTCTCCAGATTTAAGTTTCTCAATTATAAGTTCAAATATTTTTTTATTAACTTCGGTAAATAGTTTTATATTCTCAACTAAATGTAAGTTTACTTGTAACAAATTTAAATTACTCATTATTAAGTATAATAAAGAAAACTCTTTAAGTTCCACACCAGTTAATGACTGACTATCATTATAGTGCTTTTTGGTTGAAGCAAGGGATTTTGTTTCTTTAACGAAAAACTTTTTCTTATTTTGATTTGAAAAAGGTGTTAATTCAGCAATTTTTTCTAAAAAAAACTCTGACACATATTTTTTTATCAAATTATCTTTAATTGTATTAGCAATACTTTTTAATTTTTTTTCAAAAATTGCTAAAGAGGAAGGATTGTTTTTTGTTTGTTTTTTATAATGACTAAAAATAAATTGGTGAATAGATATCTTATTTTGTTTCGTAAAGTTAATGAAATTGGTTTTTCCATTTTTATTTACATAACTGTCTGGGTCTTCCTTATCTGGTAAAAATAAGAATGAAATTTGTTTTTCAGGTTTTAATTCTTTAATAGAATTCTCAGCTGCTCTTAAAGCTGCTTTGTATCCACTTTCATCACCATCAAAACAAATAATAATATCATCAAAAAATTGGTTAAGAATTAAAATTTGTTTGTCTGTCAATGAAGTGCCCAAATTTGCAACTGCATTATCGACTCCATTTTTGCTTAAGCCGACTACATCCATATAACCTTCTACTAAATAAATATGATCTATCTTATTAGAAAGTTTTCTTGCTAAGTCTAAGTTATATAAATTTGATCCCTTTCTAAAAAAATTTGTTTCAGGGGAATTAATATATTTGGCCAGATATTCAAGATTTTCAATTATTCTTCCACCTAATGCTATTGGTTGACCTGAAATGTTATTAATCGGAAAAATTAATCTACCTCTAAATCTTTCAACATATATTTTCTTTTTTTCATCTAAGTAAAATAAACCAGTTTCAACTAAAGTTTGCTCACTAAAATTCTTTTTTAATTTATCAAAGAAATTTGGGTTTTTTTCTATGTATCCAATTTTAAATTTTTTTACTTCCTCTTTAGTTAGTGATCTATTTTTTAAATAGTCCCTTACAAAAGAATATGTTTCATTTTTTAATAATTCATCATGATAAAAGTCTACATATTGGCTAAAGATTAATTTATACTCTTGCCACCTTTTTTCTCTTTCCTCATCTTTTTTTGAAAACATATAAGGCTGCATACCAGCTAATTGGGCTAAATACTTTACTGCCTCTCCAAATTTTAGATTTTGCGTCTTCATAACAAAATCAAAAATGTTTCCATGCTCTGATGTTGCGAAACAATGGTAAAATTCTTTTTCATCATTAACCGTAAACGATGGCGTTTTTTCGTTTTTAAATGGAGATAAACCAACAAACTCTTTCCCTCTTTTTTTTAGAGAAACTGCTTTTGACACAACAGTTGATACCTTTAACCGTGTCTTAATTTCATCTAGATACTCTTTTGGATATTTCATCATTTGTTCAATAAATTTCTAATCATTGGACCAGCTTTAGCAAAATCAATTTCATCTGAATGAGTTTTTTTCAACTCACCCATTACTTTACCCATGTCTTTGATTGAGCTGGCACCCAATTTACTAATCAACTCAGCACAAATTTTTTTAGTTTCTTCTTCTCCAAGTTGCTTAGGAAGAAAACTAACTAAAATATCATATTCATTTTGCTCAACTTCTAACAAATCCGCTCGGTTATTTTTTTTGTAAATCTCAATTGATTCGGCTCTTTGTTTAACCATTTTTTTAAAAAGTTTCTTAATATCATCGTCATCTGTATCTTTTTTGTTAGGTCCAGATCGGTTTGCAATTTCTAAATCCTTTATGGAAGAAAGTATTAACCTATAGGTTGATATTTTATTTTTATCTTTTGACTTAAGAGCAGTTTTATATTCATTTTCAATTGTATCTTTTAAAGACATAACTTTTAATCTACTGCAAAGAAATAATTCTTCAAAAGAAAAATTGTTTTTTTACAATTTTATAATACATCTTGGTTGCACTAATAAAGCAATTATTGTATTAACCTTTAACTTATGAGTTGTAATTGACTAAAAAAGTAAAAAAAACAAACTCAAAAAAATCACAATTTCACACAGGTATTTTAGTTCTTGAAAATAGAAAAATTTTTAAAGGGATTGGTATAGGCTATCAGGGCGAAGCTACTGGTGAGGTCTGCTTCAATACTTCTTTAACTGGTTATCAAGAGATAATTTCTGATCCATCTTATGCAGGCCAAATAATTAATTTTACTTTCCCACATATTGGGAATGTCGGAACCAATAAAGAAGATGTTGAGTCTGACAAAATTTGGGCAAGAGGTGTAATATTTAATACTGAAATAACGTCTCCCTCAAATTATAGAGCATTTTTGCATCTAGATGCCTGGCTCAAAAAAAATAAAATTGTTGGAATTACTGGACTAGATACGAGAAGTCTAACAAATTTTATTAGAGATAAGGGAGCACCTAAAGGAACAATTTCATACTCAAAAAATAAAAAATTTAATATAAATAAACTAACAAACTCGACTATTAAATGGAGTGGATTAAAAAATCTTGACCTTGCAGAAACGGTAACGACTTCAAAAAACTATATTTGGAAAGGCCTTAAAACTTGGAAAAAAGAAACAGGATACGAAAAGAATAAAAAAAATTCTTTTCATATTGTTGCAATTGATTATGGAATTAAAAAAAATATTCTAAGATATTTTTCAGATTTCAAATGTAAAGTAACTGTTGTTTCTTGCAAAACCTCTGCGGAAAAAATATTAGATCTTAAACCACATGGAGTTTTTTTATCCAATGGTCCTGGTGATCCAGCAGCAACAGGAAAATATGCAATAAAAATACTAAATAAATTAATTAAAGAAAATCTCCCTATATTTGGAATATGTTTAGGTCATCAAATTCTAGCGCTAGCTTTGGGTGCGAAGACAAAAAAAATGAAACTGGGGCACAGAGGTGCAAACCATCCTGTCAAAAATTTAGTTCATGATAAAGTTGAAATCACCAGTCAAAATCATGGTTTTGTAGTGGTTGAAGAAAATTTACCAAAAAAAATTGAAATTACTCATAAATCTCTATTTGATAATTCCATCGAAGGAATAAAATTAAAAAATAAACCAGTATTTTCAGTTCAATATCATCCAGAGTCAAACCCTGGGCCTCAAGATAGTGTGTACTTATTTCAAGAGTTTATAAACAACATAAAAAAAAATGCCAAAAAGAAGAGATATTAAAAAAATATTAGTTGTGGGAGCTGGACCTATAATAATTGGCCAAGCATGTGAGTTTGATTATTCAGGTACTCAAGCTTGTAAAGCTTTAAAAGATGAGGGTTACAAAGTAATTTTGATTAACTCAAATCCTGCAACTATAATGACTGATCCTGATGTTGCAGATAAAACCTATATAGAACCAATAACATTAGAAGTTTTAGAAAAAATTGTAAAAAAAGAAAGACCAGATGCAATTCTACCAACTATGGGTGGTCAAACTGCTCTCAATCTTGCAATGGAAGCTGAGAAAAAGGGAATTTTAGAAAAATATAAAATTGAACTTATAGGAGCAAACTCTAAAGCAATTGCAAATGCTGAGGATAGAAAGAAGTTTAGAAAAAATATGATCGATATTGGTCTAGATTTACCTAAATCTGAAATAATTAATAATATCAAACAAGCATCTAGAGTTTTAAAAAAGATTGGTCTTCCTGCTATTATAAGACCTGCATTTACACTTGGGGGTCTTGGTGGTGGTATAGCAAAAAATAAAAAAGATTACCAAAAGATTGTTAAAAATGGACTTTATGAGTCTCCAGTTAGCCAAGTATTAGTTGAAGAATGTCTGGAGGGCTGGAAAGAATTTGAGATGGAAGTTGTAAGAGATAAAAAAGATAACTGCATTATTATTTGCTCGATTGAAAATATTGATCCTATGGGAATTCATACCGGGGATTCGGTAACAATCGCCCCAGCACTTACTTTGACAGATAAAGAATATCAAGTAATGAGAAATGCTTCTATTGCATGTTTAAAAAAAATTGGAGTTGAGACTGGTGGATCAAATGTTCAATTTGCCATTAATCCAAAAAATGGGCGAATGGTGATAATTGAGATGAATCCTAGAGTATCAAGATCATCTGCTCTTGCATCAAAGGCAACTGGGTTTCCTATCGCAAAAGTTGCTGCTAAACTCGCAATTGGTTACACATTAGATGAGTTAAAAAATGAAATTACTAAAGTAACACCTGCTTCTTTTGAACCTAGTATTGATTATGTTGTCACGAAAATTCCAAGATTTACATTTGAAAAATTCTCAACTTCTCCGGCCACTTTGGGTACTTCTATGAAATCGGTTGGTGAAGCTATGGCTATAGGAAGGAACTTTAAAGAGTCTTTTCAGAAAGCGCTAGTCTCTTTAGAAACAGGTTTTTCAGGGTTAGATAGAATATTTAATTTAAATAAAAATCAGATAGAAAAAAAGCTTAGAGAAAATATACCTAATAAACTTTTACTCGTTGCTGAAGCAATAAGAAAAAAAATAAGTTTAAAAAGAATTTTTAACCTATCAAGAATTGATCCCTGGTTTCTTGAGCAAATTAAAGAAATAGTAGATAGTGAAAATAAAATTAAAAATAGAGGCCTACCAAAAAGTTTTGATGAATTTAACAAGATCAAATCAATAGGTTTCTCTGACAAAAAATTAGCTGAATTATCAAATTTATCTGAAGATGTTGTAAGAAGAAAAAGAACTGCCCTTAAAATTCTACCAGTATTTAAAAAAGTTGATACTTGTGCAGCTGAATTTAAATCTTTCACACCTTATATGTACTCAACATATCAACGAAATTTCTCCATAAATTCAGAATGTGAAGCTGATCCATCTGCAAAAAGAAAAATTATTATTTTGGGAGGGGGTCCTAACAGAATAGGTCAAGGAATAGAATTTGACTACTGCTGTTGTCAAGCAAGTTTTTCATTAAAAGAAGTTGGATTTGAAACAATTATGGTTAATTGCAATCCTGAAACAGTTTCAACAGATTATGATACTAGTGACCGACTATATTTTGAACCTCTAAAAGAGGAATATGTTTTCAATATAATTAAGAAAGAAAAAGAAAAAGGAAATTTGGTTGGAATAATTGCACAGTTCGGTGGTCAAACTCCAATAAAACTCGCGAAATTTTTACATAACAACAAACTTCCAATTTTAGGAACACAGTACGCATCGATTGATTTAGCTGAAGATAGAGATAGATTTAGAAATTTACTTTACAAGTTAAAACTTAAACAGGCTGAGAGTGGAATTGCAAAAACAGTAAAGGAAGCAATTAAAATTGCTGAGAATATTGGTCTACCATTAATAGTCAGACCATCTTATGTTTTAGGTGGTAGAGCAATGGAGATTGTTTATGAGAAAAGTCAACTAAGAAACTTTGTTGATGAAGCATTTAGAGTTGCAGAGGAAAATCCAATTTTAATTGATAAGTTTATTGATCACGCAATGGAAGTTGATGTTGATGCAATATCAGATGGAAAACAAGTTCATATAGCTGGTATAATGCAACATATTGAAGAGGCAGGTATTCACTCTGGAGACTCGGCTTGCAGTCTTCCTCCAGTTTCGATTAAACCTTATTTGATTAAAAAAATTGAAAATCAAACCAAAAAACTAGCATTAGCATTAAATGTAAAGGGTTTTATGAATATACAATTTGCGATAAAGAAAGATGAAATTTTTGTAATTGAAGTAAACCCTAGGGCAAGTAGAACTGTGCCTTTCGTTTCAAAAGCAAAAGGTCTTCCTTTTGCTAAAATTGCATCAAGAGTAATGGCTGGTGAAAAATTATCAAAATTTGATTTAAAAGATAAATCTAAAGGCATGTATGCTGTTAAAGAAGCTGTATTTCCTTTTAATAAATTTCCAAATAGTGACTTACTTTTAGGTCCTGAGATGAAATCTACTGGTGAAGTGATGGGTTTTGATAAAAATTTTGGTATGGCATTTGCTAAAAGTCAAATAGCCTCAGCAAATTCCTTACCAACAAATGGTCTTGCTTTTATATCACTAAAAGACTCTCACAAAGATGAAGGTATTGATCTTGCAAAAAAATTAATAAAGTTAAGTTTTAAACTTTGTGCAACTAAAGGTACAGCTGAATATATAAAAAAACATGGAATTAACTGTAGTATAATTAATAAAGTAAGTAGTGGATCACCTCATATTGTTGACGTTTTGAATTCAAAAAAAATTTCATTAGTAATTAACACTGGTGGTGGCAATAGTGAACATAGACTTAATGATGCAATAGCGTTGAGAAGAGCAACTCTTAAAAACAAAGTTCCATATTGTACAAACATGTCTACAGCGCTAGCATGTATTGAAGGGATTAAATCCCTTAAAACAAAAAAATTAGAAGTTAAGGCACTTCAAGAGAAAAATTAGATTTCAATTAAAAGTTGAAATTTTTTTTAATTACACCTAATATTTCATAAATTTCAAACATTAAAAAAACCCAAAATGATACAAATCATAATTGCAAAAATTAAAAAAAATTTAGAAAATCTAATTTGCAATTATGAGTTCAGAAATTCATCAATATATCGAAACTGCGATTGATAGTAAAAAAAATTTGTTAAACGCAGAAATTATAGATTTTCCTAATGATTACGAAAAAAACAATAAGACAAATCTAGTTTTAAATTCTAATACATTTTGGAAAATCACAGATAAATCAAATAATGATCAACTAAAAGCAGTAACTGGTATCTGTTTCGTTTTAGCTATATTGACAATAACAGGTTTATACTCAAATTTTCTTTAAGAATTTTACTATTTTACTTTCCAATCTGTTTTGAAAGTAACATAATTGACTTGTAAACATCTTCTTTCATTAACAATTTTTTTTTTTTCCATTCCATGCCATGTGTTTGGGCCACTGGTAAAAAAATAACCAGAATTATGCTTATATGGAACTGTTTTAACCTTTTCTAATTTTTGGTTATAAAAGTCCGTGCCTAAATCTTCAGATTCATTCTTATTATTTACAAAAATAAGTCCTGACATTAATTTTTCTTTGATATCACAATGAGGTTTAAGCCAAAATCCCTCTCTGTCACATATTACCTCTACTCTAACGAATGAATTTGATAAATCTTTGTTAATCATCTTAGAGATTGTTTGATGGGTTTCTTGAGATTGAAGTTCATTTATAAATTTAACAAGATTAGGAAATTGAGATGCGTTTTCTTTTGATACAAAACATCTAAATTTTATTGCTTTCCCACCTGATGCTATTCCTTTTCTAAACTCAGCTCCTCCACCATCAATTGCTCTCGTACCATCGTATGCTAAATTATGTTTACTTACATCTGGAATATCTGCTTTAATAATTTCTTCGATTGCACCTTCTGTTAAAGGATTATTATACTCCCAATGATCAAATGGAATTTCATATTTTTTTGATTCATTTTTAATTGAATTAAGAAAAGTCATAATTTTTTAATTTTTCTTTTATATATCCTGATATCCTATCAGTTTCATTAAGTTTATTATAATCCCATGTCTCTAGTGAATTTTCTAAATCCCTAATGATATTAAGAGACTTAAATAATTCAAAAAATTTTTTAAATCTACTATTTTTTTTCACTGGCGTCATTTGAGCAACATAAATTGGTTTACCAGTCATAGCTGCCTCAGAAATCATTGATGTTGAGTCACATGTTACTATTATATGGTTTGATAATTTAAGCGCAGATAAATAGGCTTTTTTATCAACTTCAGTGATGATCAATTGATTTTTGTCAAAATATTTTTTTGCTAAATTTATAATATTTTGAGGAGTTCTCAAAGAAGGAATAAAAATTAATTGAAAATTTTTTTTGATAAAGATGTTATAAATTCTTAAAAATATTTGTTCGACGCTTTTTTCGTCAAAATTATAATATTTATTAGGACCCCCCATAATAAGGGTAGCTATTTTTTCCTTTTTAATATGAGGTTTCAAATAATCGATATTTTGACTTAATTCATCATCTCTTAAATAATGAATTGCTCCTTTACTGTTTAAGACATTTGAGCCTGTTAAGCCGTCATGTTCAGGTGCAATTATGAAATCAAAATTTTTTAATGATACTTTTGGATCTTGTATATGAATATTCATTATTTTATTTTTAAATTTTTTTTTTAAGTAAATAGAGGGAATTACACTTTTTCTTCCGCAAGAAATAACAATATCAAAATTTTCATCAATATTGTTTTTAAAAACAAAATTTTTAATTGGAGTAAATTTAGGTGGTATCAATTTCCAGAAGTTATTTATTTCAATTTTTTCGTGTATAAAATCTAAATTTAAAGACTTTGCGAGACCTTCAACTTGGCTTATCATACCATGCATACCTTCGGTCAATAATAAACCTTTTAATTTAGTCATTAATCACTATATAGCTTTCATATGAGTCAAAATCCAACTAAACACACAAAAGTGTTAATAATTGGGTCAGGCCCTGCTGGATACACTGCAGCCGTTTACGCCGCAAGAGCAATGCTTAATCCAATATTAGTCTATGGTTCAGAGCCTGGTGGGCAACTAACCACTACAACCGATGTTGAAAATTATCCAGGGTTTGCCGATGTTATTCAAGGACCATGGCTTATGGATCAGATGAAAGAACAAGCAAAAGCAGTTGGAACTGAAATGATAGAGGATCATATAAGTTCAGTAAATTTAAAATCATCTCCTTTTGAAGCCATCGGTGATACTGGTCAAAAATATACAGCTGAAAGTATTATTATTTCAACAGGTGCTCAAGCTAGATGGTTAAATTTAAAATCTGAGCAAGAATTTAGAGGGTTTGGTGTTTCAGCTTGTGCTACTTGTGATGGTTTTTTCTTTAAGGATAAAGAGGTAGCGGTTGTGGGTGGAGGTAATGCAGCTGTAGAAGAGGCGATGTTTCTGACAAAGTTTGCATCAAAAGTAAAATTAATTCACAGACGTGACAGTTTAAGAGCAGAAAAGATGCTTCAGAAAAAATTAATGGAAAATAAAAAAATTGAAATAATCTGGGACTCTATAGTCGAGGATGTAGTTGGAGATCAAGATCCCAAAAATGTTAAAGGAATTAAAATAAAGAATCTTAAAACAAATAAAACTCAGGAAATTAAATTAGATGGTGTTTTTATTGCTATAGGTCATGATCCAGCTACACAACTATTTAAAGATCAGCTCCAAATGGATAAAGAAGGTTATTTAATTACCAAACCAGATTCAACAGAAACTAATATTCCAGGTGTTTATGCTGCTGGTGACGTTAAAGATAAAACATTTAGACAAGCAGTGACTGCAGCTGGTATGGGCTGTATGGCGGCTCTTGAGGCTGAAAAATTTTTATCCCATTAAGGTGAAGAACAATTTACATGTATTCTTAGGAGCAACTGTTGCTGATGCAGCTGCAAGACCGTTACATTGGGTTTATAATCAAAAGAAACTTAATTCTTATATAAAAGGAAGAAAAGACTTTTCTTTTCTAAAAAAAAATAAAAGTCCTTTTTATAATATTAAGACAGGCAAAGTCTCTGGGTACAATGAAATAGGTCAGGTCATGTTTGAAACATTGCTAGAAAGTCATGACAATATCGATCAACGTTTTAAAAAAAATATTATGAAAAATTTTGGTCCTGGGAGTATTTATTGGAAGAATTTAGGTCTAAGATCTAAGTACAGAAAAGTAAAAGATTGGCGAGGCATAATTAAAGGACCATGGATACATCAAAACGTAATTGAAACGATTAAAAATATTAAACTAAAAAAAAAAATAACGGGCGGCACTAAAGTTAATGAGTCTGATGGTTTTTGTGCAAGTCTTCCATACTTTTTGTACGGTTTTGATTTCAAAAGTATCGAAAAAATAATTTCTTTGGTAACTGTTTCAAAGATAAGTCGTAAATATGCTTTGGCAAAATTTCATTTAATAGATCTAGCTTTAAAAGGTGCTAAAAATCCAATCAATGAATTTATTAAAAAGTTTAGAAAAAATTCTAATTTCAAAATTATAATAAATGACATTACTAAAATAAAAAAATTTAAATCAAAATCACATTCAGCTATTGTTAAAAAGCTTGGCATGGCTTGCAGTTATCCAGGAACTTTTAATAGCTCAATTCATGCAATATTAAATTCATCAAATTACAAGAAAGCTATTTTAAAAACAATTAAGGCTGGCGGATGTAATTGCTCTAGAGCAAATTTTATTGGTGCATATTTTGCAGCCTTGGAAGGTTTTGGCACTATTCCAAAATCATGGATTAAAAAAACTTATCCAGCAAAAAAAATTCTTGATCAGAAGTAAATTTATCTACTCAAAGATTCACAAAAAGATCTAATTCTATTCATGGCTTTTTTTAGGTTTTGCATAGATGTTGCATAAGAGATTCTAAAATATCCATCTAAACCAAATGCAGAACCCTGCACAACAGCTACATTTTCTTTTTCAAGTAACTTTTGGACAAAATCAGTATCAGTTTTCAATTTTGTTTTTTTATTTAATAAGCCTTTACAACTTGGAAATACATAAAATGCACCATTAGGATTTAAACAATTAATACCTTTGATATCATTTAAACTCTTCACAACAAAATTTCGTCTTGCTTTAAATGCATTTGCTCTAGTTTTTATAAATCCTTGTTTTCCATTTAATGCCTCAACTGCTGCAGCCTGGCTTATTGATGACGGATTTGAGGTTGATTGTGACTGAATTTTACCGATAGCTTTGATAATATCTTTGGGACCTGCAGCATAACCTATTCTCCAGCCTGTCATTGCATACGATTTACTTACGCCATTCATAGTAAGAGTTCTGTCTTTTAGTTTTGGAATTTGCGCAATTGTAAAAAAGTTAAAATTATCATATCGAACATGCTCATAAATATCATCACTTAAAATATAAGTTTTTTTATTCTTTATTAAAACTTTTGCTAAATCTTGTATTTCTCTTTTCGAATAACCTGCCCCTGTTGGATTTGAAGGAGAATTTATAATTACCCATTTTGTTTTTTTTGTAATCGCTTTTTTTAATTTTTTTGGAGTTAATTTAAAACCCTCTTGCTCGGTGCATTTAACTATCTTTGGTTTTCCTCCAGCTAGTAAAACCATATCAGGATAAGAAACCCAAAAAGGTGCAGGAATAATTACCTCATCTCCTTTATTTAAAGTTGCCATAAAAGTATTATACAGAACCTGTTTTCCACCTGTTCCAACGGTAATCTGGTCAGCTGAATATTTAAGTTTATTCTCTCTTTTAAATTTTGAGACTATTGCTTTTTTTAAAGTAGGAGTTCCATCGACTGCAGTATATTTAGTGTCCCCTTTTTTAATCGCTTTTATCGCTGCTCTTTTGATATTATCAGGAGTATCAAAATCTGGTTCTCCTGCCCCTAAGCCAATCACATCTTTACCTGCAGCTCTAAGTTCTCTTGCTTTTTGGGTGACAGCAATTGTTGGTGATGGCTTAATTCTTTTTAAACTGTCTGATATTATGCTCATTGAAATATAAATTAATTCTACTACGTTCTTTAATATATGGAAAATACATATCAAGATTTAATTACAGATATTCAAAGCAAAAATCCAAAAATCAGTGGAAAACTTGAGGGTGGTAAAAAATTCAAAATAAAATCTGACTTCAAACCAGCAGGTGACCAACCTGAGGCAATTAAAAAATTAGTAAAAGGGGCTAATAAAGAAGAATTTAACCAAGTGTTACTTGGTGTAACAGGATCAGGAAAAACTTTTACAATGGCAAAAGTGATAGAAGCTACAAACAGACCAGCTTTAATTCTAGCTCCTAATAAGACCCTTGCAGCTCAACTTTATGGAGAAATGAAAACATTTTTTCCTGATAATGCGGTAGAATATTTTGTTTCCTATTATGATTATTATACACCTGAAGCTTACGTCCCCAGATCCGATACATATATTGAAAAAGAAGCATCTATTAATGAACAGATAGACAGAATGAGACACTCCGCAACTAGGTCTCTTTTAGAGAGAGATGATGTATTGATCGTTGCCAGTGTATCTTGTATTTATGGATTAGGATCAGTTGAAGCTTATAGTAAAATGACTTTAACTCTCCAAAAAAATTATGATTATAACAGAGAGCAAATAATAAAATCCTTAGTTGCTTTACAATATAAACGTAATGATCAAAATTTTTACAGAGGGACTTTTAGAGCTCGAGGAGAATATTTAGAAATTTTTCCATCTCATTTAGAAGATAGGGCTTGGAGACTAAATTTGTTTGGAGATAAACTTGAAAAAATTGAAGAATTCGATCCACTTACAGGTGATCAAGTAAGAGAGCTAAGTTTGATAAAAGTTTATGCAAATAGTCACTACATAACTCCTAAACCAACTGTAGAACAAGCTATTATCAATATTAGAAAAGAATTAGAGATAACACTTAAAAAACACAGGGCTGAAAATAAGTTACTTGAAGCTCAAAGATTAGAAGAACGAACTAAATTTGATCTTGAGATGATCGAGGCTACTGGTTCATGTGCTGGTATTGAAAATTACTCTAGATTTTTATCTGGAAGAAAACCTGGTGAGCCCCCGCCCACTTTATTTGAATACTTCCCAGATAATACTTTAATTTTTGTTGATGAGTGTCATGTAACTGTTCCTCAATTAAATGGGATGTACAAAGGAGATAGGTCTAGAAAAAGTACTTTAGCAGAATATGGTTTTAGACTGCCATCTTGTATGGATAACAGACCATTAAAATTTGAAGAATGGGATCTAATGAGAACTCAAACTGTATTTGTTTCTGCAACTCCTGGTCCTTGGGAATTAGAACAAACTAAAGGTAAATTTATCGATCAAGTTATAAGACCTACCGGTTTAATTGATCCACCTGTTGAAATAAGACCTGCTAAAAATCAAGTAGATGATTTAATGCATGAATGTAAAAAGGTGATTGAAAATAATCACAGGGTTTTGGTTACTACTCTCACAAAAAAAATGGCAGAAGATTTGACTGAATATCTTCATGAAAACGGTGTTAAAGTAAGGTACCTACATTCAGATATAGACACACTTGAAAGAATAGAAATCATGAGAGATTTAAGAATGGGTGTTTTTGATGTTCTTGTTGGAATTAATTTATTAAGAGAAGGTTTAGATATTCCAGAATGTGCCTTGGTTGGAATTTTAGATGCTGATAAAGAGGGCTTCTTAAGATCTGAAACCTCTTTAATACAAACGATTGGAAGAGCTGCAAGAAATGTTGACGGTAAGGTAATTCTTTATGCTGATAAAGAAACTAAAAGTATTAAAAAAGCAATCCAGGAAACTGAAAGAAGAAGAAAAATCCAATTAGCATATAATAAAAAAAACAAAATTGATGCAAAGACAGTCAAAAAAGAAATTAATGATATTTTAGAGAGTGTTTATGAAAAAGATTATGTAAAAATTAGCGAAGGCTCTAATGTTGGTGGAAATCTTAAAAAACACTTAAAAGCTCTGGATAAAAAGATGAAAGAGGCTGCTTCAAACCTAGAATTTGAAGAAGCAGCAAAAATAAGAGATGAGATAAGAAAATTAGAGAGTACAGAGCTAGAAATAACATTAAATCCTAAAATCAGACAATATGATGTAAAAAATAAACTTTATCCAAAAGGTAGATCGACAATGGGAATGCCAGGAACTAAGGTTACTAAAAAAAAAGATAAGAAATGGAAGCACAGAGGATAATAATTACTGGTGGAGCAACTAGAATAGGTGCTGCAATAGCTGAAAAATTATCAGGACCAAACAAACAAATTATAATTCATTATAATAAATCAAAAGTAAAGGCTGAAAATTTAAAAAAGAGGCTTCTAAATAATGGGTCAAAAATTCATTTAGTAAAAGGAGATCTTAGTAGGGAAAAAGATGTCATTAAAATTATTAAATTTGCAAAATCAAAACTAAAATTTTTTGATTGTCTTATTAATAATGCCTCTCTATTTGAAAATGATAAATTAGAAAATTTTACATCTAAAAGTTGGGAAAAACATATTTCTACAAATCTTAAAGCTCCTGCTCTTTTATCAAAAGAGTTTTCGAAAAATGTCAGAGGCAAAAATAGCAATATTATCAATATAATTGATCAAAGAGTATTTAAGCTTACTCCATATTTTTTCACATACACATTAAGTAAAACAGGCCTTTATACTTTAACCAAAACAAGCGCGATGAGTTTGTCACCAAACATAAGAGTTAATGGAATAGCCCCTGGACCAACAATTAAAAATAAAAGACAATCAGAAAAACATTTTAAAAAACAATATTTAGCTACACCACTTAAACAGCAAGTTGATGTTAATGAGATTTGTAATGCAGTTGACTTTTTTATAAAAAATAGTTCTATTACAGGTCAAGTTTTGGCAATAGATAGTGGTCAAAGCTTAAATTGGCAGACACCCGATATAATGGGAGGAAAAGAATGAAAAAGAATACTTTAAAGATTGTCAAAATAGATAAAAACAAAAGCTTATTTAATTACGAGAAAAAAATTTTAATTAATGAACTTATTTTAGATTTAAAACTTGGTTATTATGATTTTGAGAAAGAGAAAGCACAAAAAGTAAAATTTAGTTTAGAAATAGATTATCAAGATAAAAAGCCTTCCAATGATAAAGATCTTAGATCAATAGTAAATTACGCAACAATAGTTAAATTAATTAAGAAACTTATTAAAAAGAAACACTATAATTTCTTAGAAACTTTAGCTGAAGCCGTTTTTGATGAGCTTTTCAAAGATAAAAGAATTGGCAAAATAATGTTAAAAATTGAAAAACTGGAAATTTTAAAACAATGTTCATCTGTTGGTATTCAAATTACCAAAAAAAGAAGTCATGATAAGTTCTGAAATTGGTAAAGAAGTAATTAAAAAAGAACTCGCTCTTATTCCTAAGCTGCCTGGTGTTTATAGAATGCTAAATGATAAAGGAGATATTCTTTATGTAGGTAAAGCAAAAAATTTACCTAGCAGACTTAAAAGTTATGTAGCGGAAAAAAATCATATTATCAGAACAGAAAGAATGTTATCTCAAACAAGAAGGCTTGAAATAACAACTACATCAAATGAAAGTGAGGCCTTACTTCTTGAGGCGAATTTAATCAAAAAGCATAAACCAAAATTTAATATTCTTTTAAGAGATGATAAATCTTTTCCGTTTATTTTTATTGGTAACAAAGATAAATGGCCACAAATAAAAAGACATAGAGGAAAAAAAACAAAAGAAGGTTTTTATTTTGGACCTTTTGCATCAGCAGGCTCAGCTAATTGGACAATAAAAATGATACAGAAAATTTTTCATCTAAGAGTTTGTGATGATACAGTTTTTAAGAACAGAGAACGTCCTTGTATTTTATATCAAATTAAAAGATGTTCTGGTCCTTGTGTTGGGTATATAGAAAAAAATGAGTATAAAAAAACAGTCGATGATGCGATTGAATTTGTGTCTGGCAAATCAAGGAAAATACAAAAAAGCCTCTCAGACCAAATGGAAAAAGCAAGCGATAATTTAGATTTTGAAAAAGCTGTAATCTTAAGAGATAGAATAAAATCTTTGAATATTATTCAATCATCACAAAGAATTAATGAGGCAAATTTAATTGAGGCAGATGTAATTGCTGGTTATAAAGAGTCTGGTAAAACCTGTATTCAAGTTTTCTTTTATCGCTCAAAACAAAATTGGGGCAATCAAGCCTTTTTTCCAAAACATGATCCTGATGAAAAATTAAGTGATATATTAAATTCTTTTGTTTCTCAATTTTATGAAAATAAAAGTGTTCCTTCCTCAATAATATTATCAGAAGAAATCAAGGAAAAAATTTTAATTGAAAAAACTTTATCTCAAAAAGAGGAAAAGCAAATTGATATATCTATTGCAAAAAAAGGGACTAAGTTAAAAGTAATTAATCAGGCAATTAAAAATGCTAAAGATAGCCTAACTAGGAAACTTTATGAAAGTCAGAATAATAGAGAATTATTTGATACAGTCGCGAATAAATTTAATTTAGAAACAAACATAAATTTAATTGAAGTTTATGACAACAGTCACATCCAAGGAACTAATAGTGTTGGTGCGTTAATTGCTTATGGAGATGAGGGATTTATCAAAAAAAGGTATAGAAAATTTAATATTAAAATTAAAAAAAATGAACAGGATGATTATGGTATGATGCGAGAAGTACTGAATCGAAGATTCAAAAGAGCCATACAAGAGAAAGATAATTATCTCTGCTTTCCTGATTTAGTTTTGATCGACGGTGGAAAAGGTCAGTACTCTGTAGCGAGAGAAACTCTCAATGAATTAGGACTGCACGACTTGCCTATAGTTGCTATTGCAAAGGGTAAGCAAAGAAATAGTGGAAATGAGACTTTTTTCCATAATGGTAAAGAATTTAAATTTACTAAAAATGATCCCACCCTATTCTTTCTCCAAAGAATCAGAGATGAATCGCACAGGTTTGCTATAAGCGCTCATAGAGCAAAAAGGAAAAAAGGAATTAGCAAATCATTACTTGATCAAATCGATGGAATAGGTTCTATAAGAAAAAGAGCTTTATTAAATCATTTTGGCTCAGCAAGAGCTGTTGAGTCTGCAAGCTTAGATGAGATTAAATCTGTGGATGGTGTTGAGGAAAAAGTTGCAAAAAAGATATATAACTTCTTTCATGAATAAATAATATGCTTAAAAAAATACCAAATATTTTAACTGTTGGTCGAATTTTAATTGTCCCTTTTTTCGTTTTGGCTTTTTATTTGCCTGGTTTTTATGGAGATCTGACTGCTCTAATATTATTCTTAATCGCTTCATTTACCGATTTTTTAGATGGTATGTTAGCGAGATTACTGGGAGAGGAGTCTAAGCTTGGTGAGTTATTGGATCCAATTGCAGACAAAATAATTGTTGCTGCAGCTCTTATTCTTTTAGTGATGGATGGTACTATCCGGAGTTATGAGGTTATTGCTGCTATAATTATTCTTACTCGTGAGATTCTAGTCTCTGGTTTAAGAGAATTTTTAGCTGAAGGTAAAATTAAACTCCCCGTTTCAAATCTCGCAAAATTAAAAACTGTCTTACAGATGGTTTCAATTGCTCTTTTACTATCAGGTGAAACTGGAAATAAAATTATAAATTTTCAAGATTATAACGCACAAACAATCGGAATTGTTTTATTATGGCTTTCTGCAGCTTTGACGCTTTTTACAGGATATGAGTATATGCGAAAAGGCATTGATCATGCAATTTCAGAAGATAACAAAGATTAAGCCGCTTTTTTCTTTTTCACTAAAGTTTGGTAACTTTCGTTAAGATTAATTATCATATCACAAACTTTATACTGATGCTCAGAAATACAAGATACAGGCGTCACCTCTGCAGCTGTACCAGTTAAAAAACATCCAACAAAATTTGAGAGTTCACTGGGATCTATTTTTCTTTCATGAACTTTTATGTTTTTAGACTTAGCAATATCAATTACAGTTCTTCTTGTAATACCATCTAAAAATGAGTCTGGAATTGGTGTATGAAGTTCTCCATTTTTATCTTTAAAAAAAATATTAGCACCTGTCGCCTCAGCGATTTTACCCTCATAATCTAACATTAAAGAGTCTGTATAACCTTGTTTCTCAGCTTCGTGTTTAGAAAGAGTACAGATCATATAAAGACCTGAAGCTTTAGTATCCCATGGAATAGTATCTGGTGCTGGTCTTCGCCATTTAGATATATTTAACTTTATACCTTCTACCTTAAGCTTTGGATCAAAATAAGATCCCCATTCCCACGTCGCAATTGCTACATGAATTTTTGTATGCTGGGCAGAAATAGCCATCATTTCACTCCCTCGCCAGGCTACTGGTCTTACATATCCATTTTCAACTTTTTGTGTTGCAATAATTTTTTTACTAGCAGCATTAATTTCCTCTTCTGTATAAGGAATTTCGAAACCCATTCTTTTCGCTGAGTAAAATAATCTTGAAGTATGTTCCTCTAATTTAAAGATCGTGCCATCATAAACTCGTTCTCCCTCAAAAACACAACTTGCATAGTGTAATCCATGGCTCAAAACATGCACTTTAACATCTGACCAATCAACTAATTCGCCATTGTACCATATTTTTCCCGATCTTTTATCGTAGGGTATCATTATGAAATATTCTTACTGAAAAATATCTTTGTATCTATAATATGTCAATATAACTTACCAATAATGAAACAACTTTTATATCTAAAAGACGATCAATTAAAAGAATTAATAGAAAAACTGTTTATTAGTTATAGAGAAACATTTTCTGACTCAAAAAAAGTCCTTAATAAATATTCAATAGGTTTGGCTCATCAAAAAGTGATACATTTGCTATCAATGTATGAAGGTATTTCAATCTCAGAATTACTAAAAAGGTTAAAGGTGACTAAGCAAAGTTTAAATAGAGTTTTAAAAGATCTAATCAAAATAGAGGCTATTATATTTAAAAAAGATCAACAAGACACTCGTGTAAAACATATTTTTCTTAATGAAAAAGGAAAAAAAATTTTTAAAGAGATTTTTGAGGTGCAAAAAAAAAGAATTTATAATGCTTTACTTAATTCTAGCTCAGAAGAAGTAATTAATTTTGATAATGTATTAAAAAAAATAATTAATGAATAATTTTATTGCTCATATATTAGTTGTTGACGATGATGAGGGTATCAGATCTTTAATAAAAAAATATTTAAATGAGAATAATTATATAATTACAACTGCTGATAGTTCAGAGAATGCCTCTGAAAAAATTAAAATTATAAAATTTGATTTAATTATTTTAGATATTATGATGCCTGGTAAAAATGGCTTAGAGTTTATAGCAGAGAATAAAAAAAGTCTTGAAACACCAATCATTCTTTTAACAGCAAAAGGTCAGGCTAATGAACGAATTGAAGGATTAGAACAAGGTGCAGATGATTACCTTGCAAAACCATTTGAACCTAAAGAACTCTTGCTTAGAATCAAAAATATACTCAATAAAACAAAAAAAATTGATCAGAAGAGAATAATTAAATTTGAAAATATTAAGATTGATCTTAATAAACTTTTAATTACCAAAAATAATAGTGATTTAAAAATAAATTCTACTGAAAAAATGATTTTAGAAAAAATGATTAATAATCCTGGTAAAACTTTTTCTCGGGAAGATATCGGTAAATTGATTGATTTAGATAAAGAGAGATCAATTGACGTTATTATAACAAGGTTGAGAAAAAAAATCGAAATTGACCCTAAAAATCCAAAATTTCTTCAAACAATAAGAGGAGTGGGATATGTTCTCTGGATTGAATAGATATATTAAAGAACTTCTTCCTAAAACTCTTTTTTATCGTGCACTACTAATTGTTGCAACGCCTGTAATAGTTATTCAGCTTGTAATTACAATTGTATTTTTTGACAGTTTATGGATTAAAACAAATAAAGGAATGACAAAAGCATTAGTAAATGAAATCAAAACATATATTGAGGTCTATAATGATGAGACTTATCAGAAAGAAGAAATCACAAATCTATTTTCCATATACCAAGATCTAAATATTGAATATGTAGAAGATGAAAACTTTAATTTTGATTTTGAGGAAAGGTGGTTTAGTCCAATAGACAGAACATTAAGAAGAGAATTAAAGTCTAGATTTAGTCCTCAAGATTTTTGGTTTAATACAACTACCTACAAAGAATTGATTGATCTCAGAATAAAATATCAATCAGGTTATTTTAAATTTCTTATACCGAGAGATAGGGTTACGAGTTCCTCAGCAAGAATATTTGCTTTATGGATCACAGTGCCAGCAATAGTAATGATTTTTATATCACTAATATTTTTGAAAAATCAAACAAGGCCTATTGCGCAGTTAGCTAGAGTGGCAGAAAAATTTGGGAAAGGCGAAAAGATTGAGGAGTATAAGCCATCAGGATCAGCTGAAATTAGGCAGGCTGGATTTGAATTTGATAGAATGAGAAAAAGAATCGTTCGTCATCTTACCCAAAGATCAGAGATGTTGTCAGGTATAAGTCACGATTTAAGAACTCCATTAACTAGAATGAAACTACAATTGGCTTTTATAAAGGATAAGAATTTAGCGGATAAACTGTCTGATGATATTGATGAGATGGAAAAAATGCTTAATGAATATCTTCAATTTACTAGCTCTACATATTTAGAGAAAGATGAGCAGTTTGATTTAAGTGAATTAATAAATAAAGTTATTGAAAAATATGATAGCACAAACGTATCTTCTAATTTGCCACCAAGAATTTATATTAATGGTAGAAAAAATTTGATCAAAAGATGCATAAATAATCTAATTGATAATGCAATTAAATATGCTGATAAAGTTAATGTGGCTCTAACTAAGAATAATAATAACCTTTTTATCAAAATAGATGACGATGGCCCTGGTATACCAAAAAATGAATATGACAATGTTTTTAAACCTTTTTATAAAATTGATAAGGGTAGGACAGAGTCAAAATCAAGTGTTGGATTGGGCCTTTCGATTGCGTCTGATATTGTCAGATCACATGGTGGAAATATCAAACTTGAAAAATCCAAAATGAATGGCTTAAGTGTTAAGATCTTTTTACCCGTTTAATTTTTTTTTTTTTTATTTTAAGTTTATCAATTTTTCTCTCAAGATTTTCCACTCTTTTAGATAAAATCTCAAATTCATCTTTACTAGTTAATTTCATCTTAAATACAAATTCATCTCTTTTAGATTTTAAAATAGTCATCAATTCATTAACAATGTCTTTTGAGGAAATTAACCCTTGTTCAACTAATTTTGCAATTTTATCTAGAACAAACTTTGAATTTTTCATATTTTTGTATACTAACTTATAATACTGATAATTTATAATTATAACTAGAAATGTTTATTAATAATTTTGACCCAGTAGCAATTGAGATTTTTTCTTTTGAAATTAGGTGGTATTCTTTAGCATATGTTCTTGGTATTTTAGTAGGCTGGTTCTTAGCAAAAAAAATATTTATAACTGATGATGGTCTGAAGGAAAAATTTGATGATTACTTAACATTTGCAATCTTGGGTATAATCATAGGTGGGAGGATTGGATACATCCTATTATATAATTTTAATTATTATGCCAACAATATTCTAGATATATTTAAAATTTGGCAAGGAGGTATGTCATTTCATGGTGGTTTAATAGGAGTAATTATTGCAACCATTTTCTTCAATAGAAAAAGTGATCACAGTTCATTTATTTATTTAGATGTCGTCTCTTTAGTTGCGCCGATCGGTATCTTTTTTGGACGAGTAGCAAACTTCATTAACTCTGAATTATACGGTTTTGAAACAAATTTACCTTGGGGTGTAAAATTTATAAAAGTAGACAATCTTTATAGACATCCTTCACAATTATACGAAGCCTTGTTTGAAGGATTTATATTATTTTTAATTTTAATTTATTTAAGAAACAAAAGTTTCGCAAAAACACCTGGGTTTATCTCTGGAATATTTTTAATATTTTACTCAATTTTTAGATTTACAATTGAATTTTTTAGAGTCCCAGATGAACAATTGGGCAATTTATTATTTAATCTTACTATGGGTCAAATAATTAGTTTGTTTTTTATATTAATTGGCTTTTATTTGGTCTTAACAAAATATGAAAACAAAAAAAATACTTAATCTTCCTTTAGATAAATTCATTAACTATTGCCTTTATAATAAAGAGTTTGGTTATTATATGAAAAAATATCCTTTTGGAAAAGATGGTGACTTTGTAACAGCTCCAAAT
>CACEDG010000006.1:0-47500 GCA_902558225.1 uncultured Pelagibacteraceae bacterium
TTTAATAAAGCTTAATTTGTTAAAAAGAACAGATAACATATACTCGGTTCCACCACCACTTAATGAAAAATTAAAGATAGTTATTTCTAATTTTTTATATTCTTTAATTATATTTAAAGCTCGTATATCCCAAGTAAATTTTAATAAAAAACTCTTATAAGCATTTTGAGAAATCCTACTAACTAAATCTTTATTATTATTTAGTCTCTCAATTGCACGTATCCATTCTTGGAAATTATCAGGGTCACATAAAATTGCATCGTGATTGTGTGTTAAAATTTCTTTAATAGATTTTAAATCACTTGAAATTATCGGTTTTTTTGAAGACATATATTCAAATAGTTTTAATGGCGACATCCATTTAGAAGTTTCTAGTGTTTTATTTTTCTTTGTTTCTTGAAATATTGATCCGTGTACATAAACTTTTCTTTGGTAAGGTGCTATAAGATAATCAAATTTCTTTCTTAAAATATTACATTCTAATTGGTCTCTAAAACCTAAAAAAAAAATATTTTTACTCTTAACTTGTCTTTTCCACGTCTCAAGATGTGCCTTATTTCCACCAACAATATAAAAATTATTGAGAGGAAGGTTTTGTGCAAGTTTTATAATCAAATCTATTCCTCTACCTTGATATAAATGGCCTAAGTATCCAACAGAATTCTTTTTAATATAAAACTTTTTGATTTTTTTTTTATCAATATATAATTTGTCCGATGCGTCTGGACATACCTGTATTTTTAGGTGTTTATTTAAATTATAATTATTAATGAAGTAATCTTTTAAAGCATTATTAATAACAATAAATTTTTTAATTTTATTTTTTTTGAGCAAATCCTTAAGAAAAAAAATTGTTTTTTTTGAAGGCGGTGAGTGAATTTCTAAAATTGTTCTTATGCCAAAAAATCCTAGAAACCACGAAATATGTATACTTCTACTGTATATCAAATTATAGTTTTTTTTGAGTAGACAAAAAATAATATAAAATAGTGTTTGTATTTCCCTTAAAAGCCAAAAATTAAATACGTTCAGTCTTAAAATATTGAAATTTTTTTCAACCAAATAAAAATTATAAACATTTTTTATATCTAGATTGTTTGAAAATGAATTTAAGCAAAATAAATCAACTTCTGTGTCTTTAATTTTTGACAAAGAGCAACACATTTTCATAACATGAATACTATTTGCAGACTCTGATGGTATTTCAGATTGCGAGATATATAGAATTTTCATTTTTTCATAATCATTTGGTTAAATTTTTTTATAAAATTTTTTTCACCAATTAAGTTGGTTATTAAAGTTTTATTATTATCAAAATTTTTATCAAATTTTTTTTTATTTTTAATAAGTTTCAACATAAACTTATCAAGAGATTTTTGATTATTATCTTGAAATATGTATCCATTAAAACCTTGCTTAATATAATTTTTTGTACCACAAGATTTACTACATAACACCATACAACCGTGCCCCAAAGCCTCGATTATTGTTATTGGTGCTAAATCACCATATGTAGGTAAAATAAAAAAATCATTTTTTTTATAGAAATACGAAATTTTTTTGTGATTAACGTTTATAAATATCTTAACGTTTTTTTTTAATTTATATTTTACAATTAAGCTTTTAATTCTAGAATACTCGTTTTTTTGCTCTGAATTAGAAACCTCACCAATTATAGTTGCTTTAATATTAAATTTATCATCTAAATTTTTGATAGATTTCAAAAACATTTCATGATTTTTTTTTTCTACAAATTTTCCAATCATTAAAAAATTGTAAATCCTTGAAATTTTTTTTTTATTTCTGAATGAAATTTTTGATACAAAAGGTATAAAAAATACTTTTTTAAAATATAATTTTTTTACGTGTTTTATAATTGGTGAATATATTTTTATTTTCAAAATATTGTTTATCAAGAAAAATTGAATGAACTTTAAAGATAAATTAAATTTATATAAATTTTTTTCGTTAGATTGATTATAAAAAACCAATCCAAACTTATAAAATAATCTTAAATAAATTAAATAAATTGAGAATAATTTATTATATGGTCTTATAATTATTGTATCTGGTTTAAATCTATTTATTAGTTTTCTGAAAGTTTTAAAATTTGGTAAGTAATATCTATTCAATTTAATATTAAAAACAGAATTTATAAATTTAGTTATTACATTTTCTTTTAAAAACTGTGGTTTGGTGTCTTCATAATTTTCTGTGAAACCAAAATTATAAACTAACAATTTTACCTTGTTTCCTTGGTTCTTTAGAGCCTTTATTGAACCAACATAATTTGTATGAAATCTAGGTAAAATAATTAAAATTTTCACTTTCTTAAAATACCTAAATATTTTTTTTTATATTGAATTACAAACGGTTTTTTTTTCTTTTTTTTACTAAAATGAAAAAAAGCTAAATTATCAGAAACATCATCTGATAGCAAAACTCCATTTTTGTTTAAACTTTCCCAAATTTGAGAATAAATCATCATTCTACCTTGATAGCTCTTATCACTATCATAATGACAAAAATCATATTTCTGATTATTAATTTTATTAATATAATTTACTTGTGGACCTATCATAAGGGTCCAATTTGGAAATTTCTCTTTTTTAATTAAATTACCAATAGATTTTTTAGCATTATTATAATAATAAGGCATATCTATTGAAATCAAATCGCCTAACTTATTTTTCTTACATCCTAATAAAATAGATAAAGTAGACCAACCATTTGCAACACCAAATTCAATAATTTTTTTTGGTTTTAAAATCATTATTAGATTATAGATTAAAGTAATATCTGAACCACCGCCTAATTTTTGGTTTATTTTTCTAAATTGAATTTGAGGAAATTTTTTAATTTTATAATTTTTACTTTTTGAAAAAAAAAAATACACTTCTTTATTTCTAACTAAAAAATTTTTACATAAATTTTCTGCTTCTTCTGATGAAAATCTTTCATAAAATTTAATCTTACCATTTAAAGTCTTATTAAAGAAAAAAATAATTGAATAAATCAAGTGCAAAAAATATCCTTGTTTAATCATCCAAAAAACAATTTTAAATTTATTTAGCATTAGAAAATCTAAATTTACTTAATGAAAAAATAATAACTAAATAAAAAAACATTTGTATTAGAATAAATAAAAAATATTTTTTCGTAAAAATAGCAAAAATTATTGGTATCAAATAAATTAAAAAAAGTATAATTATGGTTGTATTGTAACTAAACCTTTTTAATAATAAATGATGGATATGATTTTTGTCTGACAAAAAAGGGCTTTTTCCTGAGAAAATTCTTAGAATGAACAATCTAAGTAAGTCAACTACTGGCATTAAAAGTAATAAACAAGTTTCGTCAGCATATGTAATGCTATTTTGATTATAGAACTTTATTACTGAGTATGAAATTATAAATGATAAAATTAAAGAGCCATTATCACCTAAAAATAACTTATTTTGTAGGTTTAATATTGAAAAAAATATTAAACTTATAATTAAAGTGATGCTAAAATAATCAAATGTTTTAGATAGAAAAAATAAATAACTCATTATAATTATTGATATCGCTGAAACTTGAAAATTTGACCCGTCATACATATTAAACGCATTCATAAAAACAATAATACAAAATATAGTAAAAAATTTTGAATAATCTGAAATATCATAGATACTATCAGTAAAAGAAAATCTCAAACTTTGAATTGCTAAATCTCTATCAGCTAAAATCAAAAATAATATTATTAAAATAAATAAAGTTAATTTTATGTTTGGTTTTATTCCATATTTATCATCATATATTCCAATACAAAAGATAGCTAAAAATGAAATAAAAAAAAAAAATAAGTTGGTCACTTCATTTTGAAAATATTGAAAAAGAAAAAGATTTTCTGAGCTATAAAAATTATAAATTAATAATAAACTCAAATTTGCGAATATATAAAAGCCACCAATACATGAAATTTTTTTTTTATGTATTTTCCTTTGAAAATCTGGATGGTCAAATAATTGGAAGTATTCAGATATGTTTTTGTTTTTAATAAAAATTAAACTATTTATCAAAATTAGAAATACAATATATTTTAAATCAATCATTTAAATATTTTTGTCTTAGATAAATATAATTAACTAAATTTAAAATAAATACTATATTTAGCCAATTATTAAAAAAATTTCCAGATGGTATTAAAGGGAAAATATTAATTATTAATCCAGTTATTGAAATGACTAAAAATAATTTAGATTTTTCATCATTTTTTTTTTTTAAAATTTTAAAAAAATCTTTTAATAATAAAAAATGGAAATATATCAAAAAGATAAGACCTACAATACCTAGTTCCGATGAAAATTGCATAATAATGTTATGAGGATGTGTTGAACAAGATGTGCTTGATACCCTATATTCAGTTTTTTTACACAAGTATCTGAAACTTTTTGTTCCGCCCCCTATAATTAGGTTATTTTTAAAAATTTTATATGCAGATTCATAATGATCTTGATAATGTCTACTAAAAATATTTATATTCAAATTATTATCATTATCAAAAATCGATAATTCACTTAATTTGAAACTTCCCGATTCCAGATTTAGCCCAAAACCGGTCATAACATTAGTATAGTATCTCTCATAATATTTACTATTAAAGTTAATCAAAGATACAAAAATAATTGAAAAAAATACAAAGCCATAAAATAAATATAATCTAATTTTTTTTAGTGATATAAAAAAAATGCACATACTTAATAAAAGTAAGAATAATGCAGTTCTTTCTCCAGATAGAATAACTACTGAAACTAAACTTAAAAAATAAATAAATTTAATAAATATTTTTTGATTTAATTCATAAAGAAAAATTAAAAAAAAGGGTGATAATCTTGTTAAGTAACTACCCAAAATTAATTCATCACCAAAAAAACTACTAATTCTATTTGAATTAACTATTGGCATTCCAATAATATTATAACCTAATATAAACTGAATTATTGAGTCAAATATTAAGAGAATAAAAATAAGAAAAAAATTTCTTAAAACTAAACTATGGAGGTCAAGTTTTTTTACAAAAAATAGAATAGAAATAAAATAAAAATAGAATCTAAAATAAAATATTGTTTTCCTGAAAAAAAGTTCATTTTCCAAAAAAATAGAATTTAATGATACAAATAAAAAATAAGAAACCAAAAAGTAACTCAAATAAGAATAATTTAAAAAAACTGATTTTAATAAATTATCTTTGCGTACCTCATAAAAATAAAAAATTGTTAATAAAATTAAAAAAATTTCACTTATAAATATACTAAAGACTAAACTAAAAGGTAATAAGATTATAAGATACTTAATTATAGTATCCTTTTTAAATAATCGCATTCTTTAAATCGTTAAAAATTTTTTTTGGTTAAACACATTTTTAACATCAAAAATTTTTCCTTTTTCTTTATCATCTAACAATGAATATAGATATTCCTTTTTAAATTTTCTTACATCTCTATGTGCAACAGTAATTAAAATAGCATCATAATGATTTTTTTTTGGTTTTTTGATTATATTCATTTTATTCTTTTTTTTGAATTCCTTAATTGATACGTTTTTATCATATACATCAAGATTATGACCTTTTTTGATAATTTCATTTGCTAAAACAATAGATCTGGAATTTCTAAAATCATTTACATTTTCTTTAAATGTAAGTCCAATTAAAAGAAATTTATATTTTTTTTTCTTAAAATTTTTATTCAAACTTTTATATAATTTTTTTAATATAAAATTATGCATATCATCATTTAATTTTCTGCCTGCTAAAGTAAGAACAGAGTCATACCCAATTTTATTTGCTTTGTATGTTAGGTAATAGGGATCAACTCCTATGCAGTGACCTCCAACTAATCCTGGTGAGAAATCTAAAAAATTCCATTTTGTTTTTGCTGCACGAAGGACATCATAAATATTGATATTCATTTTTGAAAATATTTGTGCAAATTCATTGATTAATGCAATGTTTATATCTCTTTGAGTATTCTCAATTACTTTAGCGCTTTCAGCAATTTTAATAGATTCAGCTTGGTGAGTTCCTGCTAAACAAATTTTTTTATAGATTGAGTCAATAAATTTTGCGGAAGAATGAGTTGATCCTGATGTTACTTTGACAATGTCTTTAATTCCGTGCTTTGAATCACCTGGATTAATTCTCTCAGGTGAGTAGCCATAATAAAACCCATCCAAATTTTTATTCTTATTTTTATTATTTATGCCAATTAGTTCAGTTTCTTTTTCAATAATCTTTATACAGACATCCTCTGTTACGCCAGGATAGAAGGTAGACTCATAAATAACATAATTATTTTTTTTTAAATACTTACATATTATCTTAGTTGCTGAAACTACAGCTGATAGGTTTGGACGTTTATTTTTAGTTACCGGTGTGGGAACTGTGACAATAAAAAAATTACAATCTTTTAAAATGTCACTATTAAAGTCTATATTTTTATTCGATATTTTTTTTAAGTCTTTTTTTGAATATTGATTTGTATAATCAATTTTTTTTTTTAATAAATCAATTTTTTTTTTTGAGAGGTCAAATCCTTTTACGTTAAACTTTTTTGAAAATTCTAAAAAAAGTGGTAGACCAACATATCCTAAACCGACAATTCCTATACGTAATTTATTTATCATCTAAAAAATTTATATACTTTTCAAGTATCTTTAAAACATCAAATTTTTTTGCAATGTAATTTGACTTTTTTGACATATATATTTTCTTATTTTTTTTAAGCAATATAAATTTCATCATATTCTTTGTAAGTTGATTGTTTTTTGATCTATCATAAACAAAAGCATTTATATTATTTTTTGCAACTCTCAGACAGCCTGGAACATTGGTAGTAATTAATGGTCTACCCGAAGCGGCTGACTCTAAAAGAGATCTCGGTAATCCCTCATTGTAATTTGTTGGTAAAACAACACAATTAGAATTATAGATTAATTTTCTTATGTCTTGAACATTATAAAATATTTTGGTGTTTGATTTCTTTGCTTCTTTTTCTAAAATATTTTTAGGTATTTGATCTGGTATTGTGTCATCAGTGATACCAGCTATTAAAAATAAACATTTTTTTTTATTTTTTTTTGAAATTTCCTCGGCTGATTTAAGATAATTCATTATACCCTTTGAATATAATAATCTCGAGATTAAAAGAAATTTAATTTTTTTTGAAAACTTATTTTTTTTATATTTAAAAAATTTTAGGTCAATTCCTGTTCCATCTATCAATTTAGCTTTTTTTTGATCGACATAATTTTTCTCAATAAAAAAATTTAAGTCATCAGTATTAACAAAATAAAATAGATTTATTTTTTTTTGAGATAATTTTATTAAAAAACTTATTATTAACTTTTTAATGAAATTAACCTCAAATGTAGCTCCCAGTCCATCCAATGTATTTAATGTCTTTATTTTTAAAATTCTAGCAACAAGACTTCCGTAAATTATTGGTTTTATAGTAAAATTAAATAAAACATCTGGGCTAATTTTCATTATTTTTTGATAAATTTTTAATAGACAATAAATTTCATCAAAAAAATTAACACCTCTTCTATCAATTGATATGTTGTAAAAAACACAACCAAGCTTAGTTAATTTTTTAGTTGTAGCATCTTTATTTGATAAAATATAAATCTTATAATTTTTACTAATAAGTTTTTTTATCAAATTAATTCTAAAATTATACAAGCTCCAACAAGTATTGGAAAAAAGGATTATTTTTTTCATTTAAATTTTTTTAACAACAATAAGGTCCTATAACATATTTATAAGGATTAACTTTATCACTAGGTAAATCAAACATATCAAATGGTACATAATATTTTGCTTGGTTTGAAAAATTTGTCCATAAAAAGAGGTGTGTAAAAAGAGTAAAAACTAAAAAATATTTTATACTATTTTTGTACGAATGATTTGAAAATTCTGAGAGATTTGCAAGAACTATAAATGCAAAAGGAAGAAAATAAGTCGAAATTCTATCAGCAATTGTTGAGAAAAATAACGACAGAGGAGTTAATAATAATAAAAAATTTGCACTCAGATATAAATATCTGTAATCGGTTCTCTTTTTAAAGAAAGATTTATTTGAAAAAAAAATTATAGCACATATTAAAAAAGCAAAAATACGATAATACGCTCCTTTAGAGAACTCTGCTGTATAAACATCAAAGTAATAACCCAAATCATTAACAGAAAAAACATAAGTGAAAATCAGACTCAACCCTAATATAAAAATTACATAAAAATAAATATTTAGATAAAACCAATTTCCTTTTGGTCTTATAAAAATTAAAAAGCCATAAAAAATTGAGAATTTATGACTCAAAACTGCTAGAATAAAAAAAAATAAAGATAGAATAATTTTTTTATCTCTCCAAAAATTTATGAAAAATAGTATAAAAGCAATACTAAGTCCCTGTCTTATATATCCCATTCCTAAAATAAAATAATGATAAGAGAGAAAAATTAAAATAATTAATAAATAATCTTTTTCTTTATATGCAAAAAATATAATAGATGAAATAAAGATAAAGCCGGTTATTATACTTATTAAGTTATATGGCAATTCAGATAAAACGACAAAATTTACCAAGAATTCGTATACAAGATCGAGTGATTGGGTTCTGAATGCAAAATTTTCCTCATAATATTCTTTTACATAAATATAATCTAAATAGTAACTTCCATAATCAGACCCTATAGTCCCTTTTAAACCAATCATCAAAAATAAAATCAAGAAAATTAAAGATGAGATTTGAAATTTATACCTTTTTGTCAAAGACTGTTTGTTGAAAACAATATCAGTAAAATAAATAATACTAACAAATATGAATACTAACAAAAAAATATTTAAGGGTAACATCATTTATTCCAAGCTTGATTATATTTCTTTACCATACTTTTAAGGGGGTAAGAATTAATTATTTTTTTTCTAGAAAAATTTTTTTTTGCAACCCAGTCCAACTTGCTCAAAATAAAATTGGTATAAACTTGATTAATTTTTTTTTTAAGATCAATCCAGTTCCTTTTTTTGTAGACCCAACCACTTTTTCCAACTATTCTTCTTGAGTCACCAACATCTGCAACAATACAGGGAATGCTCGTCAACATCTTTTCTGCTATCACATTAGGAAATCCCTCATTTCCTTTACTCGCAAAAATTCCAATATCTATTACATTTAATATTTCATTAATAAAATTTGTCTCATCAATTAATATTAAGTAATTATATAAGCCATATTTATTAATTTCTTTAAGAAGATTTTTATTTTTTTTATTAATATTTTTCCCGATAAGTAACAATTTTAAGTTATGAGGTTTTTTAATCTTTTTTGTAAAAAAACTGAAAGCTTTAAAAAGTGTTTGAAAATCTTTTTGATCGCTCCATCTTCCTGCAAATCCGAATACAATATTTCGACTTTTAATTTTTATTTTAGATTTCCAATATTTTTCTAGGTTTAAAGAATATTTAAATTTTACTTTATCAAAACCATTTTCAATTAATAAAATTTTTTTACTACAATATCCTATATTAGTATGAACTATTGTTGATTTATTAGAACACGAAATTATTTTATAGGGAATAATGTATGATAAATATGAGGATAATTTTGCAAGAAATATAGTTGATTTATTTGACCATTGAATATCTAAATCGGAATTTCTTAAATTCCAAAAAATTTTTTTTTTCCCTATAGCTTTTGCCGCGAGCCCCCCAAATACATCTCCATGGTACATCCAGCACTGAACAACATCGGGATTAATCTTTTTTATTAAAAAGATAAGTTTTAAAAATTGAAATATAAAATTAAAATTTTTTTTTAAATTTAAACAATTAACATAAATTTTTTTTTTTTTTAATAAATGACCATAAAATCCCTCATTTGTAAGTGAAATTACATAATGCTCATTCTTATTATCATTTAATATTAGTCTATATAAAACACCCTCGGCTCCACCACTCTTAAGACCACTTATAATATGTAAAACTTTCAATTGTCTATTTAAAAACCAGATTTTTTTCTAAAATTTTTTTAATTTCATTGTTAAAATTTTTTTTTTCTTTCCATCCCAAAAGTTTAATTTTTTTATCAGAAATATTATAAGTAAAATCATTAAATGGTCTATCTTTGACAAATTTCGAAAATTTACTTACTTTTTTATTTGAAATTTTTGATAATTTTTTTATTAGATCAATTATCTTAATTTTAAATTTACCTTTTACATTAAATATTTCTCCATTTTTTGATTTAAAAGTAATGAGATGAACTGCAGATACAAAATCATCAATATGAAGAAAATTTCTAATACTCGCACCTTTTCCGTGGATTCTGAGTTTTTTTCCATCATTTATCGCATTAACCGTAGCTGGTATAATTTTTTCAACATATTGATAATCTCCATACAAATTATTAGCTCTTACGATGCTAATTGGCATTTTATAACATTTGAAATATGTTTGTGAGATTATATCTGCACTAGTCTTACTTGCTGAATATGGATTTGTAGGTTCTAGAATTGATTTTTCATTTTTTATAATATTTCTTGTTTCTCCATAAACCTCGTCGGTACTAATGATTGTTATTTTAATATTTTTTTTTAATCTACATACCTCTAAAAGCGTGTGTGTTCCTAAAGAATTTGTTTTAGTAAATATCAAAGATGTTGAAAAAGAATTATCTACATGAGACTCAGCTGCAAAATGTATTACATATGATTTTGTTGGAACTGATTTATATAATTTTTTAAAATCGCAAACATCACCTTTAATAAGTGTATCTTTTCTCCTTTTGTATTTTTTAAAAAAGGTAATGTCTGAAGCATAGGTACACTTGTCATAAACAATTATTTTATCCCATCTATTTTTATAGGTCTTGTAATAATGTTTTCCAGCAAAGCCAAGCCCACCTGTTAAGAAAAGTATTTTTTGCATTTTTTTAATTGTAATTTTGTTTCATTATGAAAATCGTAATTAGATAAATCTATCAGTTTTTTAATTTTTTTAATACATAATGTTTGTGACTTTATTTTTTTTTTTTCAATTATTTTTTTTGAAGAAATTAATTTTTCCCCAAAATAATATTTTATAATATCTTTAATTTTATAACCCTTTTGAGAACCAACATTAAATGTTCCGAATATCTCTTTTTTTTCAATCTTTTTTATTATAGTAATCAAGCTTTTAATGCTTAAAAAGTCTCTTATGCTATTAGTGCTAATATCAAATTCAATTTTTTGTTTTTTAAAAAAGTTTTTATGCATCAAACCAAGAAAAGTATTTTTATTTTGATTTTTAATTTCAAAAATATTTGAAAGCCTTAAAATCAAAATTTTTTCAATTTCTTTTTTAAATATTTTTTCAACCTCAAGTTTGTTATGAGCATAAAAGCTTTGAGGACAAGGACGAATTTTTTCATCACAATTAATAAGATTTGGATATACTTTGGATGTTGAAAAAAAAATTAGTCTTTGATTTGAAATTCTTTTTAATATTTTTTTTTCAAAAATAAAATTTTTTATTTTTTTTTTTTTATAAATTACAGGTGAGCTCAATAAAAAGATGTTTTTAAAATTATTAAAATTAATTTTATCAACTTCTTTATGTGATATGTATTTTCCACGAATTGATGGAGAAATTGATTTACAAATAAAGCTATTTTTTCCAATAAACAAATTATTCATCATTTAATTTTTTTAAGAATTTTAATAATTTTTTATTTAACAAGCTATGTGTATAATTTCTTTTCCAATCTTGATAAAATCTAGATCCTATTTCCTTAGATTTTTTTTTATTTTCAATTAGATATTTCAAACTCTCATACCAATCAATTGTATCATAGGCTAGATAACCATTAATGCCATTATTTATAAAGTTTGAAGAAGAAAATGTATAATCTGAAATTGTTGGAATTTTCAATTGAGCAAAAACCAAATGACGTCCTAGATTGGTAGTTTCTTTAAAAAAAATTGAAAAAAAATATTTTTTTTTAAATAAATGTTCAGAGAAATAATAACTCAAGTTTTTTTTAATTTTTTTATCTTTTGAAGGAATTAACTGAGGAACAATGCCTATATCTGTGTTCCACAAATATTTATCATAACAATTAAGATGATACTGTTTATGTGTTATTTTCAAATGAGTTTGTTTAGTCTTAAAAATGTTTATTTTGCCCTTTCTTTTATAATCATATATTAGAATTAACTCAATTCGATGTTCGGTTGCTAATTTCTTAAAAGCATTTGTAATTCGTGGGTACATATTGGTTAAATGCTCACGATTACCATGATAAGCAATGACAGTTTTATTTTTGTTTTTTTTATTCCTTTTTAAATTTATTGATGGATAAACTGGGTAAATTAAAGTTGGTAAATTTGAAAAACTAAAAAAAATTTTTTCTTCAATACCATTTGCTATAATGAAATCGTATTTTAGAAAATCATCATAATTTCCAGCGCGTGGGTCTACAACGCCATATAAAACACCCTTTTTTTTTATAAAATTGGAATTTTTTGTACCACTCATAAATAATATAACATCATAATCATTCTCCAAAATTTTTTGTTCAAATTTTTTAGCAGTAAATTTTATGTTTTTATTTTCTTTAACTAATTTTGTCAGTGATTCTTTATAAAACTTGAATGATGGTGAGTCTGGATTACTACAACTTAATAATATTTTCATTTTACCTTTAAATTGTTTAAATTAAGAATTGAATCACACACTCTTAAATTTTTTTTTTTGTGTGTGATCAGTATGATTGTTTTGTCTTTAATTTTAGAGATTAGGTTAATAATATTCGCCTCTGATTTAGAGTCTAGCGAGCTTGTAATTTCATCTAATATAAGTAAGTCTGTATCGTGATAAAGAGCTCTAGCTATTCCAATTCTTTGTTTTTGACCCCCTGAGATTTTAGAGCCCCTTTCGCCCATTCTTGATTTTAGTCCTTTTGGAAATTTCTTAATCACATCTATTAAATCAGCTTGTTTAATTACTTTACTTAAAAGTTTATAATTAATCTTATTATTTCCAGGAATGCATATATTATTTATTAATGTATCATCAAACATAAAAACTTCCTGTGGTACGTGAGACATTTTCAAATCATCAATATTACTTATCTTTTTTCCATTTTTATCAGTTAAAATGATTGATCCTTTTTTTGGTTTCAATAAACCTAAAAAAATATTTATCAAAGTAGTTTTACCTGATCCACTGTCTCCAATAATCCCAAATGTCTGATTTTTTTTTAATTTAATTGATAGGTTTTTAAAAATGTCTTTTTTATCATATTTAAAAAATAATTTATCAATATGAATGTTTTCAAAGTCTATTTTTTTTCTAAATTTTTGCTTTTTCTCGTTTTTTTGTAAAAATTTGTATAATTTATAAAATGATTTTAGAACTGGAAACATAAAACTCATTACATTTATTGCAACAATAATTCTGGTCATAGCTGGCATAATCCTAAATGATGCTATAGCAAACGCAGCCATAACTTTTATAATTTCATTTTTAAAATTCGTATCATCTACAGGTAATAAAAGTGAGATGATTATTATACCGAAGATTAAAAACAATTCTAATGCATTTCTTGGAATATGAGTTATAAATGAATTTTTGCTATTAGCCTCTGATGATTTTTTAATATTAAAATCAAATTTGTCAGAAAAGATTTTAGATTTATTAACAATTGCAAGTTCCTTTATTCCTGAAAATATTTGAGTTAACAAAAAGATTGAACTTTTATCATGTTTTTGTCTAATTAAACTTAACTTTGCAACATATTTTTTTAACCATTTAAAAATAAAGAATGCGGGCAATAAGATAAGAAAGAGAATAATTGTAATAAAAGGTTTATAAATTAAAAAGAATGTGATTATTCCTAATAAGACTGTTAATTCTGTTATAAAAATTAATAAACTGTTGCATCCCTGAGCTATGATATTAATTTCTTGTGTTAAATTGTGAATTATTTTTGATGAATTATTTGATATGTGAAAACTAAATGGTTGATTTATATAAAGTTGATTTATCCTAATGGCTAGATGACTTCTGACATTGAAAGCAAATGAAGAATTTCTCCAACTAAAAAATAGACTTACAATAACTTTTGTAAGATAAATGGCTCCAAAAAAAATCAGAAAGTAAATTATTAAAACTTTTAAATCTAGGTCTCTAAATGATATATATATAAATCTAGCAAAATCAGTTTTCATAAACGGATTGGACTCTGATATATCTTCCTCAATCAAGAAACCAATAGCCGGAAAAATTAATGCCAACGAGAAAATCTCGAACAACATAACTGAAAAAGATCCAAATATATTGATATAGAAATCTTTTTTTAGTTTTTTATTAATTAAATTAAAAAAGATCCTAAAATTACTAAACATTTACTTAAATTTTTTATAATGATCTAAAAACCATTCACAAAAGCTTTTAACACCTAATTCAATACTTGTTGATGGTTTGTATTTTATTTTTTTTATTAATTTTTTGACGTTTGCGTGTGTATTTTTAATATCTCCTTTTTGAAAACTTAAATATTTTTTTTTTGCCTTTTTCCCTAAACCTTTTTCAATCAAATTAATATAGTACATCAGCTTTGTTGGTCTATCATTACCAATATTATATACTTCAAAAGGAGCTGAGCTACTTGAGGGGTCAGAGGTTTTTATCGTTTTTTCAATTTTATATTCTCTAAATTTACTTATTTTTGTTAATCTAAATATTGAAAAAACAATGTCATCCACATAAGTAAAATCTCTAATATGATCTCCGTTATTAAAAATTTTAATAGGTTTATTTTGCATTATATTTTTTGCAAAAGTATACAAAGACATATCAGGTCGTGACCATGGTCCGTACACTGTAAAAAATCTCAATCCTATAGTATTTATACCATATAAATAACTATAAGAATGCGCCATTAATTCATTTGATCTTTTTGTTGCTGCATAGAGTTGTAAAGGATGCACAGCATTATTTCTCTCATTAAAAGGAATATCTGTAGACCCTCCATATACACTGCTTGTACTCGCATAGATTAAAGTCGTTTTTCTCTTTTTTCTCGCTAATTCCAAGATATTTAAAAAACCTAGAATGTTACTATCAATATAAGAATGAGGATTTATTAGTGAATAACGTACACCTGCTTGTGCAGCAAGATTTACAATTGTATTTAATTTTATTTTATCAAATTTTTTAAAATTTTCCTTTTTGCTTATGTCAAATTTATAGAATTTAAATAATGTTTTATTTTCCTTTGCTAATCTTTTTAAAATTTTGATTCTTTGCTTCTTTATTCTGACATCATAATAATTATTTAAATTATCTATGGCATAAACTTGAATTTTTTCTTTTAAAAACTTCTTTGCAAGATGAAAACCTATAAACCCTGCTGCCCCAGTTAACAATATTTTCATTTATATATGCCTATTTTTTAGTTGCTAAAAACTCAATTGAAACAAATTTATTTCTTAAAAATTTAAAAAATATATTGTTTAAAAATTTTATATTAATAGGTTGATCGATAACATAAAATCCAAAATTTTGAAACTTATTAAATAACTCATTAGAGTCCAAATAAAAAGTTTTATGGATACTATACTCATAATAATAATTTACTTTATCCTTAAATCTAAAATTTAAACATTCTGACCAATGACTAAGTTTAAACAAACTCCAAAAAAAAATTAAATATTTTCTCAAGTTATTTTTAGGAAACCAGTGTACAAAAGGCATTTTTAAATGAACCTCATTGATTCTATATTTGGCTGGTAAAATATTATATGAAATACCACCTTTTTTTAAGATTCTATTTATTTCAAGTAAAAAACTATCTTTGTTATCTATATGTTCAATTACTTGATTTGTTAAAATAATATCAAAATAATTTGAGTCAAAATTAGTTTTATTATCACTATTAATTAAAAAAATTTTTTTATCATTATCATTTTTTTTTTGTATATTTGATTGAAGTTTCAATTTATTAATCTCAACACCAAAACAATCAAAATTATTGTTGTTTAAATATTCGATTAATTCGCCTTTTCCACATCCCCAATCAAGAATCTTTAAACTTTGATTATCACTGTAATTTTTTGAAAAATTAATAATAACTTTCAAGAATTTATTATAAATTTTTTTTTTATTTTTATTCATTATTTTCAAGGTAGTAATCTATCAATTTAAATCTAAAGTCATATAAGGTTGTATTTCGAAACCTTGAAAGATCTTGTTTTCTACCAATTTTCATTATATTTTTCCAATAATTTAAAAAAAGTTTCTCAAAATTAAATTTCTGATCTTCAAAATTTTGAAATTTTTGGTTAATAAAGTTTAAGTTTAAATCCTCAATTTTATCAATATAAATTATAGGCATCTCTTTATGAAATTTTAATATACTCTCCTTCAACCTTATTGGAATATTTCCTAATATAATTGACTCGTAAGTTCTATGATCATCAATACCGTTTCCTGAAGGGCAAAATACATATTTAAATTTTGATTGTTCCCTCCAGTTTAAAAACCTATTAAGTCTTTGATTTAAAAAATGATTATCCGTTCTATTAATTTCAGAAAATAATTTTTTTCTGTTTCCGTGTTTTAAGGAAAAATGCCAATTATTAAAAATTTTTTCTTTACGTTTTTTAAAAATACTTGAATTATTTAAAGTAAGAATTAATTGTTTTTCCTGATAAGAAGGTGAACATTTAAAATTAGCCCACCCTTTTCTTCTCTCAAAAATTGTATGATAATCTAGACCACTTGGTAAGTTTGAAGTTTTTGAATTATCAAAATTTAAATTCTGAGTATACCAATGAACTAAGTTTTTATTGTTAATTATTTTCGTGACAGACTCATTTAATCTTGTGTCATTTCCATCCTTTATAGAAATCTCTACATCGCTGTCACCAGATAATAAAATAAATTTCCCTTTTATTTTACTTAAACCTTTTCTCGCGAATGTTATTATTTCTGAGGATTTAACAAACAAAATTTCTATATTATCATTAATATACATTTTTTTTATGTTAGGGTATTCTTTTTGATTTATAAAGTTACCAATACTATAAATCAAAGATCTTGAGGTAAAAAATATACATTTGTTTAGCTCATGATGAAAATCATTTTTAAAAATTTCAATTCCAATATCTTTTTTTATCTGTAATTTTTCGATTAAAAAATTAAAAATTCTTATGATCGCTTGTTTCTTAAAAATATAAAATATTATTAAAAATTTTATCTTTTTTAAAAAAGTGATATCACTTGATATCACATTGCTACCCGAAAGCTTTGATTTAACTATTTTTTTTAAATGAAAATATGTATTATTTAAATTATCCCTCTTAATCTCTTGATTTTCATTTTCAGTGACTATATTCCAATTTTTTTGAGAACCTACTATTTCTCCAGTATTAAAATTATAAAATGGGCCTTTGCTTAAATTTTTTCTAAATGAGTGTAAAAATAAATTTCTTTCATCAATATTCAAACATTCAATTAAATTTCTTATAGAACTTTCCATAACATGAATTTGTTCAGCTTTTTCCAAAACAAGACCTAAATTAAAAATAGACTCTGAAATATCATTTTTAATAATAAAAATATTTTTTTCTCTCAGATTTAAATCTTTTTTATTGATAACTAAGTTTCTAGATGGATCATCATGGACAAAAATATATTTTTTATTTTGTGGATTAAGCTTTTTAAATACTCTCTCTTCCTCTTTAAGGTTTCTTTTCCATTTACCATAATCGAATCTAAATTTATATGGTACGTCAAACTGTTTATAAAAAACCATATCTGTTGTAAATTCTTCTCTATTAAATTTTGATTTTATTGTTTTATGAAAATTATTGTGACCTATTTTTATTAATTCTAAATTTTCATTATTTTTTTTTTGATTTTCAAAAAATTTTATAGCACTTTTTTCGTCTTTAGTTTTTATCAAATTTACATTTTGAGAGTCCGCATAAAGAAATTTTATATTCTTGTAATGATTTTCTGGAACAAACAAATTAAATTCAGTAACCCCAAGTTTTTTCTTTTCTAACAAATATTTTAATAGCCCTTTACAAGATAAAAAATCTCCTAAACCAAAATGCTGCAAAATATAAATTTTTTTTGTTTTGTTTAAGTCTTTAACCTCGTCTATTTTTTCTTTTTTTTGAATATTAATATTATTATAGGTCTGAACTAAGATATTAGGAATAAATTTTAAAATTTTTTTTTTTATATTATCTAAAGATTTTTTCCTTTTCCAATCATTTAAAAAAAGTTTTTCATTATTTAATAATAATTTTTGATCTAGATTTAATTTTTCTAAATATTTGTTTTTTACAAAAATAAGATTCCCAACATGCGCTATAGGTGTATACCCTTTACTTTTGCCAACGTTTATTGTGGATGTAAATGAATTTTTAGTATTTTTGTCTGAATTATATCTTTCGAGTTTACCTGGTAATATGTAAGAACAAATTTCAATTATAACTATTTTAGGTTCATAATCTTTAATAGACTCCCAAACTTCTAGATCATTTGAGTCAATATCGATTGAAAGTATGTCAAAATTTTTTTTTAAAAACGTGTTTGAGACGACTTTATCAAATGAATTTTCATCCAAATTTATTGATGAGTTTATAGGTAAAATATTTTTAAATTGTTTTGAGGTTTCAATTAAATCATTAAATCTGACTTTATCTTGCTCTATATAAACTGCTTTTGCAGAATACTTTTCTACAAGATTGAATGTATTAGAATAGTGTTTTCCATCCCAAGCTCCAAATTCACAAACTTCAATTTCTTTTAGATTTATTCTTTTTATTAATTCCTCTAAAATTCCGTCTTCCCCATTTTGCGAATATATATTTTTTCTATATTTAAGAAAAGTTTCCATATATCAGTAAATCTTTAATAAATGCTTGCTTCTTATAAATTTTTTTAAAATCACTTATTTGCCTTAATAGTACTACCTAATCCTTCATGAAATTTTGTAAAAAAATTCTGCTTTAACTTTAAATATTTTAAAATCTTTTTATTTGATCCTGAAGATTTTACAGGATCATTTTTGGATAAATTATTATAAGTTTTTTTAGATTTACTGTTTAGAAATTTTGTAATCATTAAATAAAGGCTATTAATTGAAATACTTTTTCCAGAACATACATTAAATACATCCTGAAAATTTTTTTCTTTAATTATTTTTTTTTTTAAAAGAATGATAATTTTAATTACATCCTCTACAAAAATAAAATCCCTTGTTTGATAACCACCATTAATCTTTATAATTTGATTTTTTTTTGCTCTATTAATAAATATGGGAATAACGCCAGAATAGGGATTATTTTCTTTTTGATTAGGTCCATAAACATTAAAAAATCTTAATCCCACTGATTTTATGCCAAAAACTTTATTGACTATTTTTGCATATGACTCAATTGTTAATTTATCTTGCGCATAAGGAGATAATATACTCGTCTTGGATAACAAACTATCACTTCCGATAGAATGACTGCCATAAACAGCACAAGATGAAGCATAAATAATTGGTATTTTATATTTTCTTGCAATTTCAAATATATATAAGCTTGAATTCAAATTTTTTTTACTACTCTCAAAAAAATTTATAACAGAAAATTTCACGACTGATTGAGCTGCTAGGTGAATTATGCAATTAATATCATTAAATTTACTTAGTGGTATATTTTCTATTGGTTTTTGAATTAATCTTAACCTTAATCTTTTCTTTAAATTTAAAATTTTTCCTTGTGACATATCATCAACAAGCATCATTTTTTTTGTATCATTTATATAGTTAGCAAATGAGGAACCAATAAAACCCGCCGCACCTGTTATTAGTATCTTTTTCATTGAAAATTTATTATATAAATATTCCTATTAAATATAACATTTAAATGAATATTACAAAAATTACTAATTATATTTACGAAAAATACCTAACTGTATTTAATAAAAATTTTATAGTTGATTTCAATCCATATAAAATCAAAACAAAAAAAAAAGCGATCTTATATTATAAATATTCCAGAAACTTTAAAGATGCTAAAATAGGAACTACAGATTATCAATGCTTGTGTATTGCAAAAGCAATTAACAAAGCTGGATACCTTGTAACAATTGTAGATAGAAAAGTGAAAATCAAAGTTACACAAAATTATGAAATTTTTGTTGGTGCATTCAATACAGGTGGTTTTGTCAATTTTGTAAATATTTTAAATCAACTTAACAAAAAGACTAAAGTGGTAGGACTCTCAACTGGGGCAAATCCTAAACATATGAAAGAACAGTTTAGAAAAAGAGAAAAAATGTTTAAAAAAAGAAATAAAATCTCTTTAGCTCATATAAGCAGATTTTCTACAATAGATTTTAATAAGATTAAAAAAAAGTTTAATTATTTAATTTACTTTGGATATAAAAAAGGTTTTGTAGATAAAAGTTATAAAAGATTTAGAAATAAAATTGATCTCCAGCCATGCATAAGTGATAAAATTAAAACTAATAGAAATAAAAAAAAAATAAATTTAAAAAATTATATATATTACTCTGGATCGGGTTTTCTTCACAAAGGATTAGACTTAATCATTGAATATTTTATTAAAAATCAAAACTTGAAACTTCACATATGTTCACCAAGCTATGAAAAAAAATTTTTAGATTTTTATAATATTTCAAAATACGAAAATATAATTTATTACGGAAATGTAAAAGAAGATAGTCTCAAAGCAGAGAAATTATTTTCAAAATGCGGCTATATTATTTCTATGAATTGTAGTGGTGGTGGATCTGCTTCTTTAGCAGTTGGTAGAAGGTATGGCTTAATTCCAGTTGTTTGGAAAAATGAGGATTGTAATACAAAAGCTTGTTTTATCATTTCAAAAGAAAGTTATAGTGGTATTGATAAAGTAATAAAAAAATTAATTAAGATTGACTTTAATAAGTATTTAAAGCTCTCAAAAGAAAATGTAAAAATTTCTCAAGAAAACAGTAGCAATTACTATCAAAAGAGATTATTTAAGATTTTTAAAAAATTAAATGCTAAAAAGTAGAAATCCCAAAAGATCGCTTTCTTATAAAAAAGAATACAAAGATAATCTTGACATCATTATGAATTCGAAAAATGATGATTTAAAGATCTCACATATTGATCTTTATCCAAATGATGTTTGTAATCTCAGGTGTGAGTTTTGTCCCACTCATTTCGGTAAAAATAATATAAGTCTTGAGGCAATTCCATTAATCGCAAAATTCAATCCAAAAGTAATGGTTATTACAGGAGGAGGCGAACCATCATTATGGAGAAAAGATAAAAAAAAAATTTATGACTTAATATTGGAAATAAGAAAATTTATGGGAAAGATTCCACTTGGAATAATGTCCAATGGAACATTTTTAATGCCTAATGATGCAGTTGAACATCTAAAATGGTTAAGAATTTCTGTAAACTCTTTTGACAAGGATCAGTATAAAGTTGTTCATAAAATGGATATGTTTGATCGTGTATTAAGCAATATTCTAGAATATGCAAAAATGAAATTACCAGAACTTGGAATAGGTTTTGTCTATACTAAAAGGACAGCGAAAGATTTAGTTAATGTAATTAAAACAATAAATCAAAGAATATTGTGTAATTTGTCCAAAGATAATTTAAAAAAAATAAATGTGCAATTTAGACCTGAGGCTGACCCAAAAACCTATTCTAGGCATTTTTTAGATGAAAAATTAATAGAGGAATTAAAATCTCAAATAAATGATTTAAGTGAATTTGAAATTAACTTTATAAATGAAAAAACAAATATGTATGAGGTATTAAATAATTCTGTTTTTGATTTAAAAAGTTTTAATAATTGCCATATGTCACTTTTACAACTTAAAATAGACGCAAAAGGTGATGTTTATCCATGTGCTCAAACAGCAAATAATTTTACAGACAGTTATGGAAATTTGTTTTCTCCAGATTTTTTTTCTAAATTTAAAAAAGAAGTCACGAATTCGTTCAATAAACATCCAACTAAAATTTGTGAGAATTGCGCGCAATCTTCTATAAATCACCTATACGAAAATAGGGATAAAAACTACAATGAAGATTATAATGAGCAAAATCCCTTTTTTTAAATGAAATTTGTTGACCTAAAATCACAAGATAAGAAAATAAAAAAGAATATCCTTAACAAAATTAATAATATTCTATCTAAGAATGATTATATTAACGGCAAAATCAATAATAAAGTAGAAAACAAATTTTCTCAAAAGTATAAGCTTGGCTACTCTGCTTTAGTTTCGTCTGGGACTGATGCTTTATATTTAGCTTTAAGACTATTAAAAAAAAAGTATAAAAAAGGTGAAATAATTACAACACCATTTACTTTTTTTTCACCCTCAGAGACAATTTTAAATGCTGGTTTTAAACCAGTGTATGCAGATATTAATTTATCTGATTATAATATTTCTGTAAAATCAATAGAGAGTAAAATCAATAAAAATACAATTTGCATATTACCAGTGCATATATTTGGCTACCCGTGTGATATGAATAAAATTATGAAATTAGCTAAGAAACATAATTTATTTGTAATTGAAGATTGTGCTCAAGCTTTAGGTGCAAAAATTAAAAATAAATTTGTAGGAACTTTTGGTGATATCAACGCTTTTAGCTTCTATCCAACTAAAAACTTAGGAGCATATGGAGATGCTGGGTTAGTCAGTACAAAAAATAAGAAATATTTCAATTATTTAAAACTTTTAAAAAATCATGGTTCCAAGGTTCCCTATGAACATTTAATTGTGGGTGAGAATTCTAGATGTGATACTTTTCAAGCTGTTGTATTAAATGAAAAATTAAAAACAATAGATATACTTAACAAAAAAAGAAATTTATTAGCAAAAAATTATTATAAACTATTAAGAAATAACAACAATGTCGTATTACCCAAATATGATAAAAATAATAAATCTATATACCATCAATTTACAATACTAGTAAAAAATAGAGATAAGCTTTTAACTCACCTTTCTAGAAATAAGATTCCTTATATGATCTATTATAAAAAACCATTGTATAAACAAAAGTTTTTTAAAAAAAATAAAATTAGACTTAAGAATACTGAAACTGTAGTAAGTAAATGTATTTCACTTCCAATCCACCCTTCTCTTAAAAATTCTGATGTGCAGAGAATATGCAAAACAATCAATAAATTTTATTTCCAATAATATTTAGTTTATAGTCATAATACCTACATTTCTATGCATACCACTGATATAGTCTATTAATATTTTTTTTCCATCATTTGACCACCTTGGATGAAGATCACACCTAATAACACCTCTGTATTTATAAGGACTATAAATATATTTTTTCCAAATAATCTTTTTTTTTGTAATTGAGTATACAAATAACTTTTGAAATCCCAATAAATTTGGATACGTATCACTAACAAACAGATCTTTATATTTTGGATTAAACATAGGATGTCCATCTTTATTTAGCTCTGAGTTTAAAGTCTTAAATTTATTTAGTTTAATATTATATAAAATATATGAGTAGCACTTATTATCTTCTTTCATTGTAAATAATATTTCTTCGTTATTTTTCCAACAGTAATGTGAGATCAGTTTTGATTTACTTAAATTAATTAAATAATTTTTTTTTTTCTTTAAACAATAATGATAAAATAGTATCTGACGTTGATTATTTTTTTTTAGAACTGTATAAAAATATGCAATTTTATCTCCATTTGGAGAAAATGTCTGATGATTTATATAACAACCTATAACTAGTTTTTGTTTTGTCTCATTAAATTTAAACAATGTAATTTTTTTATTTTTTTTTTTATTAATCATTATTTCAAGTTTACTTTTTCTTAAGTTGACGGATTTTTGTGATTGACCAGTTTTAAATCCATAGCCTTTTCTTAACTTTCCTATTTTTGTAAAATCCGCTATTAAAAAATACTTTCCATCAGGACTAACATTATAGATTGAAAAGTTTAGTTTCTTTATTTTCCTAGATCTTAAATCTATTTGTTTTGTTATGTAATTTCTATTTTCCTTTTTGTTAAAAAAAATAATATTTTTTTTGGGGTGCCACTGTAAATTTGAGCCTAATTGCCAAGACCAAGCGCTAGTCTTATCTAAATTAAGAATTTTTTTACTTTTTAAATCAATTAAATTAATTAAAACTTCTTTATTACTTTGTTTTAATAACTTTTTTGTGTTTTTGTATGAATGAACGGCTATTTTTGTGTCTTGAAAATTGAATGGTTTTTTATCGTGATATCCAAAAAAAAAGCTGTTTAATTCATTATTTGTTTTGAAAATAAAGATATCTCTATTGAAAAATTCTAAAATCCTTCCTAAAAGTCTAAATGATTGTCTGATAGTATTTTTTAACCAAAAAAATGAAACTTTATTATTTATTTCGTTTAAAGTAAGATTATTTTTCACTTTTCATAAATATAATTAAGTTAGTACTTTATTTTTCTTGGGTATTCGTATTATCTTTATTTTTTTCATCATCTTTATCATCTTTAATTTTATTTCTAATACCAAGAAATTCTAAAATTTTTATCCAATATATTTTAAGAGTTACAATTATGGCAGCTAAAGCAGCTATTAATCCCTGTAAAATTATGCTTACAGTTCCTGGGTCAATATAAGCAAATGCGTTAGTGCTATAAAACATTAAAAAAATTGATAAGATAATTTTTTTCATAAATTCCTTCATCTATAACACTTTAATTTTAAATTTTAATTGAATTAATTATTTTACCCCTAGCCTTTCTTTTCAAATGTACCTCACCCAAATGACAGACAATAGAGCCAGAAATATTTGCTCTACTCTGATACAAAATCACATTTTTGCTCTTTTTGATTACTTTTTTGTTTACATAAGTACAAAGATTAGGTTGTTCACTAATATTATACTCTAAATATTCCTTCATCTTCTTAAGGAAAATTTTTTTATTTATAGTTACTGCGTATTTAAAATCATTATAATTTTTTAAAACATCATACAGTGAACAAATTGAATGATATGGGCCTGTCATTTTTTTTTCTAGATGATTATAAATATTCAAATTAAATTGATTAATTTCATTATTTGGATTTGAGTTAAAAGCTACAAAAGCTGCACCAGTTAATCCAAATAATCCCTTACATGAACTATATCCTAATACATCGGCATATTCGTGATTTTTTTCTAAACCTATAGAAGCTGTTGCGTCTAACGCTAATTTAGATTTACACCTTTTTTTTAATTCACTGAATTTTAAAATTGGAATTTTATAACCAATGCTTGTTTCGACAGGACATCCCATAATCCAATCATAATTTTTTGAAATATTATCTATTTCTTGATAATTTATATAATCAATCTTTTTAATTTTTTTGTAATTATTACTGCTCGCAATAGACATAGATAAAAGTCTGTCAGAATAAGTGCCTGTTTTAATTATTAAAAGTTTCCCATAAATGAAATTATTTATCATTACTTCTAAGGCAAAACTTGCTGCTCCTTGCATTCTTGCAATATTCTTATGACTTGTTAATTTTTTTAATTTCTTGAGAACGTAATTTTCTAATTTTTGATATTGTTGATCTCCTCTTCCAAAACACGGTTCAATCGAAGAAATATTTTCAATCAATAAACTTGCAGGCCCAGGTGTGAACAGTTTTTTTTTTGAATTTTTTATATATGTAAATTTTTTTAATGTATTAAGCATTTAATTAATTGACTCTAAAAAATTTTTTTTTAATGCTAACATTTTTTCTTTAGGTCTAGAAATATTTTTTCTATGTCCTTTTTTAATTATTATCTCTATAAAACTATTTTTTTTACTCTTTAGGGAATTACCTATACATTGTAAAATACTTTTTTTATTTGTACACAAGTAAGTTTTATTATATCCAATTTCTTTTGAAAGTTTAAAAAATTTTACATGTTTTGCTGCGTTATCATGACCACCAACTGACTCATGGCTAAAATTATTAAAAACAATATGAATCAAATTTTTTTGTAACACACTTGTAGTTAAAGAACCAAGATGCATTGTAATAGAACCATCACCATCAAAACAAAAAATCTTATTTTTTTTATTAATAGCTATTCCTTGAGCGACAGATATAGCATGTCCCATTCCTCCCACACACATAAAATTACGAATTTTAAGATTATTTTCTTTAATCAATTCATTGAGCTCTCTTGATAAGATTCCAGTTGTAGATATAACTATTGAGTCATTAGGTATCTTTTTAACAATCAAGTTTAACACTTGCTCTCTTAGCATAAGTTTAGAGTTATTTTGTTTTTGATAATATTTATTTTCAAAAGTATTTTTTCTTACCAAAAGTGCCACTACTTCATTATTTTTTTTTGCTTTTAAACACAATTTTTTTATTATTTTTTTAAAATTACTTTTTTCATTAATAATATTGTATCTAATATTAAGATTTTTTAAGAGATTTTCTGTTATCATTCCTTGAGTTAAATGTTGTGGCTCATCTTTTAATTTCTTTTTTATCTCACCCCTCCAACCAATGATAAGAAATATCGGAATTTTATATACTTTTTTATCCGCCAGAGATATCAGTGGGTTTATTGCATTTCCAAGACCGGAGTTTTGCATATACACAATTGGAATTTTTTTACTTGATAGGTGATATCCTATTCCAATTGCAACTGCGGAGCCCTCATTCGCAGCTATTATATTTTTTTTTTTAAAATTTCTCTCAAACCCATAACATAAATTTTTAAATAACGAGTCTGGAACACCTGTTGAAAAATTTAAATTATTTTTTTTTAATTCATTAATAAATTTTTGAATTTTTATCATTTATTTATTTTGTTCCTGGAATCAATTTTAGGATATCTTTAATACTCATTATAGTTTTTTCAGACTCATAAGATCTACCATATTTGAGTATATCTAAAGCTGTTTTTCTCATAGCTGGATATGATGCCCTTAACATTTGATTTGCATATATGACTATATTAAATCCAGCATTTTTAAGTTGATTTTCTCTAACGGTATTATAACTCGATGGAACCGCTACAAGCGGTATATCAGAATATTTCTTTTTAAATTTTTCTGCGAACATAAGAATTTTATTAGGAGACTTATCCTTGCTATGAATCATTATTCCATCTGAACCAGCTTCCACATATTTTTGTGCTCTTAAAATTGCATCTTTTAAAGGTTTACCTAAAATTAAACTTTCTATTCTTGCTATTATCATCAATTTATTATTTGTTGCTTTTTTGCTTGCTAATATTTTTTTATAAAATTCTTTAACATTCTCCTGTTCTTGCTTCACTTCATTACCAAATAAAGAATTTTTTTTTAAACCTTTTTTATCTTCCATAATCACTGCTGAAATACCAGATCTTTCTAATGTTTTAAGATTTATTTCTAAATGCTCAATTTTACCTCCAGTATCAATATCCATTATTAAGGGTTTAGTTGTAACATCAAAAATATCGTTTATATTTGAAAGTCTTTGATTTACATCCAATATTTCAATATCTGGTTTACCTTTTAAGGTAGCGTCTGTTAATGAGCTAGACCAAAATCCATCAAATTCAAATTTTTTACCTCGTCTATCATTATAAAAAGTTTTTTCTGCTATAATTGCTGACAACGGACTATGAGCTTCGATAAATCGACTTAGACTTTTTGCTTTAAGTAATCTTTTTAAAATCATTTGTCTATTTGATGGTGTTGTCGCCTCCTGATGTATTCTTTCCTTTAATGCAAAACTAGAAACATCTTTTGTATATGGTACTTCAATTAATTTTCCTTTGACTTTTTTTAAAGATTTTAAAGCATAATTTCTGAATTTTCTTTCACTCCCAAATTTCCAATCATCTCCATGAACCAAGTAATCAGGTTTTAATTTCAATATATTTCTTGAGCAATCCCAATCATTTTGTTCTACTACCTTAAATATTCCATTTATATTCTGTAATATTTTTTTTCTTTGATTATAATTTAGTAACGGAAGTCTTTTTTGGCTCGCTATTGCATTATCGGTTAATAAACCCACAATTACATTTCCATATTTTTTAGCTTGTTGGATTAAATTAATATGTCCATGATGCAATAAATCTATTGATAAAGTTATATATACAGTTTTATTTTTCATAATTATTTAGAAATATTTTTGCAGCTTTTTTTCTTATCATTGTGCTACTTATAGATTTAGTTCGATTGAAATTTATTGATTTTGTTTTAAATTTCCTTTTTTTATAATCACTACCACTTATCAGAATATCTATTTTATGTTTATCTAAAAATTTTTGTTTAATTATAAAGTCTGAAGGAATGACTTTTTTAACTCCTTTAATTTCTAATAAAATTTCTTTTCTAAATTTAAACTTTAACTCTGGTGTATAACCTTTGTATTTTTTTATGTTTTTATCTGTAGATAATGCAATGATTAAATCACCATATTTTCTTGCTTTTTTTATTAACCTTATATGTCCGTGATGAATTAAAGTCACAGACATATCTATCATTATTTTTTTTTTCATCTTAAGTGGTATGTAATCTGTTATACTTATTTTTAATCTTTAATCAAAGTTTATTGATTTAGTAGACAAATTACTTAATCCTTAACTAAAATTTGATTTTCTAAAATAGTTTCAAATCTCTCAATTGTTTTTCCAAAGTTAAAAAAAGAATTTTGTTTAAGACTATTCAATTGTGGAATTTTTAAATTGAAATTTTGAATTGATTTTTCAACCAACTGGTCAATATTTTTAATTTCATTTTTCGAAAAAAAAGTTCCAAATTCATTTTTAAATTTTTGCTCAATAGGAACGAATTTTTTATAATCATTATAGTCTTCATTGTGAATTTTATCTATTCCCTCCAAAAAAAGCACTGGCCTATTTAATATTAACATATATTCTAAATATATGCCTGAGTTATCAGTAATAAGGCATTTTGCCTTTTGCATTGATTTTAGACTTTCGCTATTATCATCAAATCTAAAAGTTTTAAGAGAATTAAATTTTGCTTTAATATATTTCAAAGTTTCGGAGGACCTTTTAAAATGTTCTGGATGAGGCCTAAATGATACATTATACCCTTTTTTTAATAATTCATTAATTATTTCACTACAATTTTCATTAATAAAATTTTTATATTTATATGTCCATGACGGTGCAAATAGTATTTCATTAGCATCTTGTTTAAAATCAATATTTTTTAAAATATAATCAAAATATAGATATCCACTTAATATTAATTTTTTTTTCTTAATTCTTTTTTGATTTTCTCTAAATTGAATTTCATTTTTTTGAAATTGCCCATTGCATAAGATGATATCATAATTATCAAATGCTTTTTTAGTGTAACCTTTAAAAGTACTACCAGCAGCATGAAAATAATATATATATTTTTTTACATTTTTATTTTTCTTTATATGATGGTTGTCCAAATCTGTGAGTGTTAAGAAAAAATATTCAGCTTTAACGATTAAAAAGAATATTCTCATTAATAGACCGTTTCCAATAAATAAATTACATATATTTGAAATATTAATTTTATCATCTATATCAGAACTTACATAATAAACTTGATTAGGGTATTTTTTTATTAATATTTCAATTATTGGAAAACTGTACTTTTGATAAAATCTACTTTCTGAATAAAAAATAAATTTAATTTTTTTATCTGCTAAGATAAAAATATTTCTTAATATTGAGAAATTAGATTTAATTTTTGCAATTAGTTTAAACATTAAATTCCATAAAATGATATTATTTAAATTTTAAACTTAAAGATACAATATTTAAAATATTCTGATAGAAATATCTATAAATATCATTTATCCAAAAATTAAAAAATGAAACTTAGGAATTTACCTCAAACAATACTAGATCTTAATATTTGTGCATTATTCGGTATGACAAGTATGTTTGCTTTAAAAAATATACTTCCTAAAGGGTATACAACAGAATTTTTTGATAGAGGATATATATTGATAGGACTAACATTAATTGGCTTATTTGTATTATTTTTATCTTTAAGAAAAAAAATTGAAATAAAAAAGAAATTTCAACTCCCAGACTCAAAAGATATCATTCTACTTTCCTTACCAATGTCACCCGTAATCACTTTTATACTACTCAACATTGAGTATCTTAATCTAATAGGTTTTATTTACGTTTTTTTTATACCTTTTATTTTTTGTGTTTTTTTTACTTTAATTCTACCTTCTCTATTTAGTTATTTTGGATCATATAAAATGCTGATGATTTCTGGGTTGGCAATTTCTTATACAACTCTAAATATGGCTCAAATAACAAATAACCCAACAACACATATATTCGATAGTCAGTTTATTACTCAAGGATTTTACTTAATTGGATCATTTGTGATCACCTATATTTTATATTCATTTAATAAAAAGGTAACTTACGTACTATTTATTACATTTATGATAAGTGGAGTTTTTTTAAATTTTTTTAATAATTCTTCTCACAAGGATTTAGATAAAATAAGATCTTCTGATAGATTAAAATTATTTTTAGATAAAGATATAAATACTATAATTCATAAAAAAGATATTTATATATTAATATTTGAGTCTTATTCAAATTTAGAAACTCTTCAAAATTATGGCTATGAAAATAAAAAACAGTTGAACTTTTTAGAAGATAATAATTTTACAGTTTACCAAGGAATTTATTCAAAAGGATCAACATCGTTAGCCTCTACCTCAAGAATTTTAGAGTTAAAAAATAATTTTTCGAGAGATGAGCGTCATTATTTGAATGGAAATGCATTTATATTAGATGCCCTAAAAGCTAACGGATATAAAACTATAGGCTTGTTTAAATCTCCCTACGCCTTTGGTTCATCGCCTATTAGATGGGATGAGTATTATCCAAAAGACGATGTAACTAAAATAGGGGGTAAGACTATATTGAAAGCTATCTATGAGGGTTATTTTAGATTTGACATTTTCAGTGACGATTATGACTCAGATACGTATTTAAAATTAAGAAGTAAATATTTAAGTACTCAAAACAAGCAGTCAACACTATTTTATACCCACGGCGAATATCCTGGACATTCACAAAATTCTGGAAAATGTCTTAAGAAAGAAAAAGAAAAACATTTTCAAGGAATGAAAAAAGCTAATAATCAAATGAGAGAGGACGTAAAAATTTTAAAAAAAAATAATCCAAACGCTATAATAGTAATAGTTGGAGATCATGGTCCGTATTTAACAAAAAATTGTACAGCATTAAAAAAATATAAAAAAAAAGAAATTAATAGACTCGATATTCAAGATAGGTATGGAGCTTTTTTGGCAATTCACTGGCCAAAAAATTTACAAACAAATTCATACAATATTCAAATAATACAAGATATTTTTCCTGCGATCTTAGGTAATATAACTAGTAATAAAAAACTTTTCGATGAGTTAAAACTAGATAGAGAGTCTTTGTATGATTACAAAGAGAGAATAGCAGGTGTTAACGTATCAAACGGTATAATTGTTGGGGGAGAAGATGATAAAAAACCACTTTTTAATAATAGATCTTATATATTAAATGAATAATTTTGTTTTTAATTTAGGAATTATTTTTATAAATATTAATTTTTATGGAAAAGAACATATATAGATTAATTGAAAAATCCAGTAATTTACACCCTAATAAAATTTTTTTAAAAGATATAAATAAAAAACTTAATCTAACATACGAAAAAACTTTGGAATTTATACATAAATTAAATTATTTTTTTTTTGAAAATAAAATTAAAAAAAAAGAAAAAATAATTGTAATTTTTGATAATTCTTTACTTTTAAGTTTGTTTTTTCTAGGAATTACGTCTTCTAATAGAGTATTTGTTCCCGTAAATCCAGATATTGGGAGATTTGAATTTTTAAATATTCTAAAAACATCTGAAGCAAAAACTTTAATTATTGATAAAATTTACAAAAAAAAATTTTCTAAACTTTTTAAAAAAAAAACTATCTACGTAAATGACCATCAAAAATTTTTAAATGAAATATTTGGTGAAAAAAAAAGAAATTTTGATAAAAATTTCTCTGGTTTATGTGAAATTCTTTATACTTCTGGATCTACTGGAAATCCTAAAGGAGTTATGCTTACTCATCAATCAATTTTAACAAATATAAAGGGCTTAGAAAAAAGTTTAAATTTAAAAAAATTTAAAAATTTTATGGCGATTACACCTTTATTTCACAATAACGGTCAGTTTATTCCTACACTACTATCAATAAAAACCTATGGAACTAGTCTTCCTGTAAATTCAAAAACGAGTGTGAAAATTTTTTGGAATTTAGTTAAAGATTTTAAAATTAATTATTCTTCAGTAATGGCAACCCATATCAATTATTTAACAAAAAATTCTAAAAGTTACAAAAATCATAATCTATTGGGTTTATTTTGTGGTGGTGCAAAACTTGATGAGATTATTCAGAAAAAATTTGAAAAAAAATTTTCTGTTAAAATTGCTTGTAATTATGGTTTAACTGAAACATCTTCTATTGTTGCAACAGAAAATCTTCATAAATCTAAAATTTATGGATCAGTTGGAAAATCTCTTTTTAATAATAAAATAAAAATTATTAACAAAAATGAAATTATGAAAGGTTATGGTGAAATAATTATAAAAGGTAAAAATTTATTTAACGGGTATATAAAAAACAAAACTAAAACGGAAAAGGTTTTAAAAAATGGATGGTTTAATACTGGTGATTTAGGAAAATTCGATAGTCGAAAAAAACTATATATTCACGAAAGAAAAGATAATATGATCATAGTGTCAGGCGAAAATATATTTCCTACTGAAATTGAAAAATTTACTAACAATTATAAAAAAATAAAATTATCTGTAGTTGTTCCCATTAAAGATGAAATAACTCAAAATAAACTAGTTTTGATTTATGAAACAGATAAAAAAATTTCAGAGGAAGAAATATTCAAATTTTTATATAAAAAAATTTCAATTTATAAAATTCCTAAACTAGCTATCAATTGTAAAAAATTAGGTTTAAATGAAATACCTAAAGCTAGTAATGGTAAAATTTTAAGAGATAAAATTATAAAATATGCAAATCAAATTTTAAAAAAATAGAATTTCGATAAAATGAATAATTCAACTAAAAAAATATTTAAAAAAGTTTTTGGAAATAAAATTAATATTAATATTAATTCAGATATAAATAATGTTTATAAATGGGATTCATTAAATCATATAAAACTAATTTCTGAGATAGAAAAAGTAACTAAAAAAAAACTCAAAATCAGCGAGGTTATTCAGTTAACATCTGTAAGAAAAATTGATAGTTTATTAAAAAAAAAATGAAAAAAAATTTTAAAACATTTATTCAAGGCAAATTCATAAGATTTGTAATTATTGATGAAAGTTTTGTAAAAAATACGAACTGGTTCGACTGGATAAATCATTCAATTAATACTGAATTTATGTCCGAAGGTAATTATCCTAATACACGAAGTCATCAAATGAAATATTTTAGAGAAGAGATACTTTCTAATAAAAGAATTCAGTTTGGAGTAGTGTCAAATACAAATGATGAATTAATTGGTATTATGGGATTGCATAGAATAAATTTGACAAATAGAGACGCTTTCATAACTACTTTTTTTAATAAAAAAAAAAAAATATTAAATTCTTTAAATGTTTTTATTGAAACTCATCAGATATTGATTGACCATGGCTTCAAAAAGCTAAATTTAAGAAGGATTATATCTACAACAATATCAAAAGAAATGGACGAACTAATTTGTAAAGTTTTAAAGTTTAAAAGGGAAGGTGTTATGAAAAAAAAATTTTTTAAAAATAATAAATATCATGACTTATATATTTCAAGTGTATTTAAAAAAAAATGAATCCCTATTTAAAATTGACAGTCCAACAATAAAAATTTATTAAAATTATGAACTTTTATGAAAAAATCATATTAATCTTAAAGCAGCCTGGTGTTTTAATAAGGTATAGGTCTTTGCAAATAAGAAAAATTTACTTCTATTTATCAAAATATCTTCATTTAAAAACTTTTTTTACAAGAAAAAGAAAAATTGATTACAAAAGTAATTTACACTTATATGGTTTTGAAAAGATTGAAATAGAAACACTTATTAAAAATGATTTGAATATTGGATCTATGATATCTGAACTCGAAGAAAAAATAAAAAATTTTAATTATTTAAATAAAAATAGTCATATTGAAACATTCGACATTCCAGATATATTTGATACAGATTCAAAAGTTTTCAATTTTTTGACAAGTAAATATTTAATTGACTTAGTTTCAAAATATTTAGGATGTATTCCTTTATTAACTTATTCGAGTATTTGGTATTCAAATAATCAAAAAATTTTTGAAAATAGTTCACAAGAATATCATTTAGATCATGAGGATTATATGCAAGTAAAAGGGTTTTTATACCTTGAAGATATTGATGAGAAAAACGGGGCTATGAATTTATTCTCAAAAGAGTACAGCAAAAGAGTTGTTAGAGAAATTAATTACAAAACTTCTCCAGAAAGAAAAAGGGTGGAAGATGGACTTTTCTCTAAATATGAAAATGAAAAAATTGTGTGCAAAGGAAAAAAAGGCACTTTATATCTAGTTGATACAAGTAAATGCTTTCATTGTGGAGCAAGAAAATCTCTAGATTCTAGATTATTGTTAACTTTTCAATTTATTACACCTTGGGCAAATTATTTAGAATGGAATTGGAAAAATAGTGAAATAATAAAAAAAAACAATTGGAAAATTAAAGAATTAAATAATATTCAAAAAAAAGTCATTGGCATAAAATGACTTTTTAAAAATTAATTTACTAAACAAATTTAAATTAATTTTTTAACAATTGATAAGATTTTTTTTGAATATAAAACTTTAGGTATATTATAAAAAAAATTTATTTCTTTATCTAGGTTTCTATCTATCTCAAGATATTTTTTTTTAGAATACATATTTCTAAATTCCTTAATAACAGAATTAATACTTTTTGATTTTATCAATGCAGAAACTTTATCAATTTTTTCAAAATGTAAATTCACATCAAATAAAGTTTTTGGATCCGTTATGCTATCTTTTTCTTCATAACATAAAAAAATTTGCCTTTTCTTAAATATCAATGACTCAATCGTAACAGTAGTTAAACCACCAATATTAAAAAGGGAATTTGATAAAAGCTTTTCAAAATAATTATTATTATTATCTAAATATTTATTGTTTTTAGTTTTAACGTAATTTTTCATGTTAGGATCTAAAATTATTTTATCAAACAAATCAATTTTTTTTACGTGTGAAAATATATTTGGTCTTGATGGATGAGGCCTATAAACGATTTTTAAATCTTTATATAATTCTGGTTTGTTATTAATTTCATCATTAAGTAATTTAAGAACTTTGATGTCATCAAATAATTCCACTAATCCAAAAAATAGGACATATTTATGTTTAAAGATACTTTTTAATTTCTTTTTTCTTAATAAAAAGTAATTATCAAATTTTGGATTACCAGTATAAAAAATTTTCTTTTTATCTAAATTTTGTATTTTAATTGCATGATTTTTAGATTGTTTTCCCCAAATCCCTAGAAAATCTGGCTTATTAAAGAATACCGTCTTACATGAAATATTATCCCAATTGTCAACTAAGAAAAAAGTTTTTGCTCCAAAATTTGAAGCTATTTTAGGTATCATAAACGTTTCAGGCTCATAACAATGTGTTGTATAAATTATTAGATCTGGTCTTATTTTTTTTACCACTCTTTGAATATCTGTGTTGAGTTCTAAATTGGACAATATCATTTTTTTATATAAGCTAAATATTATTTTATTCGTCAAAATAAGAATGGCTAATCTTCTAAAGAAAGGTTTGCAAAAATATTTCAATATTGTTCTCAATAAAAAGAAATTTGAATAATTACCAAACCTATCTCTCTCAATTGTTTTTTCAATTTTAATAAAATCCATTAAATTTGGATACCATCTTCTAAAATTATATATAAAAGTTTTAGATAACTTTTTATTAATAATTAAAAAAAGATGTAATGTTTTTATAAAGAAAGCATGATCTTTATCGTCTAAAGAATAGAAGTATTTGTTTTTTATTCCTCGTGTCGAAATTTTTTTTTTTGTTATTAATTTATTTTGCCATTTATTCTTATTCAATAAAAATGAAACTTGATAATTTTTTTGCAAATCTTTGAATGCATTATTCTCAATGTATTTATTATAATATTTTGAAGGTAAACAAATAAGTATTTTTTTCATTAAAAATAATCCTGTAACAGTTTATAAATTTATTATTTATAATTTTAAGGCAAATGATTTTGATACTCTAGCTAGTCTTTTTGAGTGGGTTTGATTTTTACAAACATTACAAATTGTTTTTTTGCTGATTTCTCTCTTATCTCCAAATTCAGATCTTGCAGATATATAATCAGGATTGTTCCATATTTCTATTATTTTATCTTTATTGGTATTACCAAAATCTGATTTTGGATCATCAATTATACAACAAGGATTTACACCACCATCTGGGTTAATTACCAGACCGCTCCAAGGCCAGTTACATTGTTTAATTTCATTATCAAACCCAGAAGTAGAGCTGGCTTCTCCCCCCTCGTAAGTTTTATAAATAAGATTTGTGTCTTTCGGTAACCATTTTTCATCCATATTTGGATTATGTTGAATTTTATGCAACTTAACCACGTCAACTGAAAGTTTCTCTCCAAATTTAAAAAAATCTTGATGTTGATGTTCGTTCTGCCTCATTGCAAGCATTGCTATTTCGATTACTGGTTCATTTAAATTGTGAGTTTTTTTTATTTCAATAATTTTTTTTAAATTATTAATAACTACGCTTAAATTTCCCTTCTTTCTATATTTAGCATAAACTTCTTGGTCTAAACCATCAACATCGATATGCAGTAAACTTAGTCCAGATTTTACGAGATCTTCTAGATAACCATCTTTAAATTCTAAAGAAAGATTTGATGAAATTCTTGACCATATCCCTTTCGATTTAGCATATTTAATCATTTCAATTAAATATTTATTTAGTGTTGGTTCCCCCCAATTATATAAATGTATCTCAATACAATTATCCGCAACCTGATCGACAATCTTCTTATAATCCTCAAATTTCAAAATTTTTTTAGTTCTTTCTGAAGCACCCAAGCCAGTTGGGCATAATGGACAACCTAAATTACAAGCATTAGTTGGGTCTACAACTACTCTATAAGGTTTAGAAATTAACTTTGTTTTTTTTTCTTTTTTTTCTATTTTAGCAATTATCAAGTTTTTGATTTTTGTTAAATTCAAAGTCGGCAAAGCGTAATTGTTTATATCATCGAAAAAATTTTTCTCTTTTGCTAATTTAAACAAATAATCAAAATCATTCTCTGATTTAATATTTTCAATATTAAGTTCAATATTATTTTTCATTTTTTAAAATTAAGTTTTCTACCTGTTCAAAAATAAAATGTCCAAGGAAAATATGGGACTCCTGTATTCTTGCTGTATTTGGAGAAGGAACAATTATGTTTAAATTTGATAATTTTTTAGCATTTCCCCCTTTATTTCCTAAAAGAGAGATAGAAAAAATTTTATTCTTTTTTGCATATCTCAAAACCTTCAAAATATTTTTAGATTTGCCTGAAGTGGATATTACAATTAATAAATCTTTTTTAGAGCCTAGAGCACTTAGGTTTCTTTCAAATAATTTATTAAAACCTAAATCATTACCACATGCGGTTATGGTTGATGTATCTAAAGCTAGACTAATAACTGGCAATGGCTTTCGATTAATTTTTGGTCTTAATCTAACAAGAAATTCAGCTGACAGATGCTGCGCATCAGCTGCCGAACCTCCGTTGCCACATAAAAAAACTTTACCTCCTTTTTTTAAAGTAGAGTAAATCTTTTTAATCGAATCCGATACTTCATTTGATAAACTCAATAACATATTATCAAGCATTACTTTTTCATTAATAATTTTACTAAATTCTTTTTCCATTATTTATTGATATGAAGTCTTAATTTTTTTGCAACATCTTTTTCAATGTCTAAAATCTCTTTTATTTTATGGCCTTTAATTGCTTTTTGAACTTTTCTGATAGCTTTAACCAAATTTTTGAAACCATCGGGAGTTAATGAGGCAGCCTGATCACTTCCATAAATTGTTCTATCTACTGTCACATGTCGCTCAATTGAGGTTGCTCCAAGAGCAACTGCAGCAACCGATATTGCAAGTCCACTTTTTTCATGCCCACTATAACCAACTTTGCAGTTATATTTTTCCCTCATATCTTTAATCAAATTTAGATTAGCTTGTTCATCATCAAATGGGTAAGCTGAAACACATTGCATAAGTTCAAATTCACAATTATTATCTCTAAAAATTTTAACCGCTCTATCAATATACTTGTAAGATGACATTCCAGTACTAATAAAAGTATATTTTTTTTGTTTAGCAACCGCCTCTAATAAGCTTTCATCGACAATCATTGCTGATGCAATTTTATTATACTGAAAATTATATTTTGATAAAAATGATAGACTTTTTAGGTCCCATGCAGAGGCAAACCATTTTATTTTTTTTATTTTGCAATAGTTATGTATGATATCATATTCTTTCTCTGTAAATTCTAATCCAAACTTCTGTTCTCTTTGTGTGGTGCCCCATGGACTTTCCCTTGGACTGTCTAAAATTTCTTTTGAATATACTGTCTCAACGTCCCTCTTTTGAAATTTTACAGCATCAGCACCAGCCTCAACTGAATTATCAATCATCTCTTTTGCAAGATTAATATCACCGTTATGATTTATTCCTATTTCTGCAATTATAAATACGCTCATCTTTAATTTATTTAAGTAAATATTTTTACAAAATTGTACGTCCTCCATCAACAACAATGGTTGTGCCATTTATATAGGATGAAGCATTTGATGATAAAAAAAGTAATACATTGTTGTACTCATTTTTTTTTCCCATTCTTCCCATAGGTATCAATTTTTGAATTTTTTTTATAAAATTTTTATCTTGGTTATTTTTCATACCTCCAAAAGCTATGGCATTACATCTAACTTTTTTTGGCCAGTAGGTTGCGGTATATTTTGTTAATCCAATAATGCCATGTTTAATAACAGAATATGTGACTGGTTTAACAAAATTTTTTTTATAAATTCTATTGTCTGGAGAAATAATACCTAAATCAGAGGAAATATTTATTATATTCCCCCCTAGTTTTTGTTTGCTCATTTCTGAACCAAAGATTTTAGTACACAACATAGCACCTTTAAGTCCGACTTTTAAATCATCATCCCAAATCTTATCACTAAAATTCTCTAATCTTAATTCAGTTAATTTTGAGCCTGCTCCATAATTATTCGCAGCATTATTTATTAATACATCTATAGATTTATATTTTTTTTTTATTCGTCGATAAACAGATTTTAAGTCACTTTCTTTTGTAATATCGCAATAAAAGAAGTTTTTTTTATTTGATTTTTTTTTATCTAAAATTATCACTTTACAAAAATTGTGCTCAAGTGCTTTAATAAATTGAGAAGCTAAAAAACCAAGCCCACCTGTGATGAGTATTGTTTTAGCTTTCAAATCAGGATATAAAATATTCATTGCTAAATAATTGACTATGTTTAATTGAGCAATAATATCTTTTGGTGTAAAAGTAAACCTTAGAATAATAATACATAATTCTTAAATAATTATATAACTATGAAAATCGTGGCAATTATACCAGCTAGAAAAGGATCAAAAGGAATTAGAAATAAGAATATTATTTTGTATAAAAATAGGCCTTTACTTTATCATTCAATTAAGAGTGCATTAAAATTAAAAAAAATTGATAAAGTTCTTGTATCAACAGACTCCAAAAAATTTAAAACTATTGCAGAAAAATATGGAGCAACAGTAATTTTAAGACCAAAAAAAATTAGCAAAGACAATTCTCTTGAAAAAGAATTTCTTGTCCATGCTTATAATTATTTAAAAAAAAAAGAAAAATTTGTTGTAGATTTATTTATTTTATTGAGACCAACTTGTCCTGATAGAGATATTAAAGATTTAAAAAAAGCTCTTAACATTGCAATAAAAAATTTTGAAAAATTTTCTTCACTCAGATCAGTGCATAAATTACACAATCCTGCTCAGAAAGTTTTTAAAATTCAGGGCAGTTATTTAAGTGGATTTTTTAATAAATCTCTTAAAGGAGAATATCACTCATTTCCTAGACAACTATATCCAACAACTTATTCTCCAAACAGTTTTTTCGATGCATTAAAACCAAAATTTTTTATGAAATTTAAAAGTAAAAAAATTGTTTGGGGGAATAAGATCTTACCATTTATAACAAAATTTTATAGAGATATTGACTCTAGAGAGGACTTATAATTAGAGTTTTTTTATTTTTAAAGTTAACTCAAGAGCTTTTATACTTTTAGCAAGTCCATATATATTATTAATTCGCTTATTTTTTTTGACGCTATTTAAAAAATAATACACTTCTTTCTTAAAAAGATCATTTCTTTTAAAGTTGTAATTAATTTTTTTCTTTGAAATTTTATTTTTATTCAACAATCCTTTTTCAAAAATTTTGTATCTGTAAATTTCTAATGTATTATTTGATAAATCTGCAATGATTTTTCCCATAGTGCCGACTATTTTTAATTTACGGTATTTGGGTCTTTCGTATGAATTTAAAAGAATTGTAATTAAAAATTCCTCATTTTTATTTTTGGCTAAAAAGTTTGAAGATGCAGTATCTTCTGTATCTATTTTAAGTTTTGAGATTTTACTATAATACGAATTTTTAAGATTAAGTTTATATTTGTCAAACAAAAATAAAAGATAGTCAATTTCATGTATTTGATTTAGCAAAACTCCTCCGCCCTTATTTTTTTTTGAGTGATAAACTTCCCAATATTTTTGATATTTTCTATAATCTGCAATATGTTCGCCATTTTCAGATAGAACATTCAAAATATTGCCAATTTTTTTCTTTTGTAGGATTTTTTTTAAATTGATAATTAAAGGATTGAATCTTAGATGATAGCCAAACATTATTTTAAGTTTTTTTCTTATATTTTTTTTTTGAATATTTTTAAGAGACCTAAGATCCTGCTTATTAATCCCACCTGGTTTTTCAACAAAAATATGAATATTTTTTTGAAATAATTTTTTTAAAAATTTTAAATGAAGATGATTTGGCAAACAAATGAATGCTGCATCAATTTTTACTTTCTTATTTATGTCACTAAAATTTATTAATCTTAAATTATATTTCTTATTTACATCACCGTCCAATGGCCTATTTGCACTATAAAGTTGTTTAGAATGTTTTCCATTTAGTGTGTAAAAATTTACTTTCTTAAATCTCAATTTTATATTTCGAATGTGTCTTTGACCAACAACTCCAATTCCAAGAAATAAAATATTCACAATAATTTTTAAATAAATTTGAGAAATTTTGAAATATTTTAATATATTATTTAAGAAATTAATAGAATATTAATGTATATTTATTTTTATTATATTGTAATTTCAAAAATATTTTTTTGAAATTTTGAAATTTTAATTTCTTTTTTAATATTTTTCAATTTTTTGAATTTAAGAAGATCTTTTTTTAATTGAGAATGTGTAATCTCTGGGGTTTTATAATCAGTATAACTACCAAAACGTTTAAAGAGAAATTTTATACCTAAGATTTTCATTTGACTGAAATTTATTCTAGACTCAAAATTACTCATAGAGCTCTTTGTATTATTTAATAATTTTTTTATTTCATTTATTACTTTTAAGTAAGTATATTTAGAATAAAAATTATATATATATTTTTCAATAACTTTATTTTTTTTTATTTTAGTTTTTTTTTTTAATATTTTATCAATTGATTTTTTTACATCACTTAGTTTGACTGCTTTATGTGAAAAAATATAAGGAATTCTGTGAAGGTATTTTTGATTATATTTTGGGTTAAATGTAAAATTTTCAATACCTATAGCACTTGCCTCTAAAGAAGTTGTGCAATAATAATGGATATTTAATTTCGCCCACTTCAAACATTCTGCAATAGAAAATTCTTTTGATACGTAAACATTTGAGTACTTTTTTTTTAAATCATTATAGCTCTCAATTTTTTCTGATGGATGTGGTCTAACAATAAAATTTATATTTTTGTATTCAGCAGCAAGAAATTTAATTAGCTTTTTATTTTCGATAAATTTACTTTTATTATATTCATAATAATATTTATAATTTATTAAACTTTCTTTATCGATCAAATATTTATTATTTTTAAGAAAACTAATTTTTTCATATTTTTTATCAAAATGATTTACATTTCCAAATGAACAAGAAACTAATATGTAGGATTTATATTTTTTTTTTATAATATCTGAATTTTTTTTGTTTAAGAAATTGAATTTTTTTTTTATGATATCGAACCTTAAATTACCTGCGATTATAAGTTTACTTTTATATGAGGACCTTTTTTTTAATAAAAATTTGTAACTTTTTTCACCCCAACAAAAAAAAATATCACAAATTTCAGCAATTCTTTTTGGAAACTTGGTTTTTAAATAAGTATTTTTAGAGAGAGTTACTAAACCTTCTTCATCAAATAAAATCAAATTGTTATTGTTTGATTTTATTTTTTCATAAAAATTTATGTAAGTATTAGTTGAATGAAGGCCAATATATATTGAATTTGAAAAGCACCTTGCAAAATACTCTACCTCGGCCTTTCTTCCAAAAATAACTCTGAATCCTGCCTGGGCTAAAAAAAAAGACAGAAGTAATCTTGGTTTATAATCTCTAGATTTAACTTCACAGGGTATTAAAACTATTTTTTTGTTATACATTTTATGTAAATTACAAGATGATTTTTTAATATCAATATACTAGTGTAAAATTTAAATTATGAAGTATTTTATAATCTATCTTAGATTGCTGTAGATTTTTTGAATAGCTAATTCCTTAAACTTTTTAGACCTTAATATTTGTATTATTTTTTTTGATGAATTTCCCTTACCAAAAATTGAATTAATCTTAATTCTTTTTTTATGAACGCGCTTTAAAGCATTCAAAATACTTTTTTGTTTAAAAGGAACATTTATTATTTCATTGGGTCTGTGTCTGTTCATCTGACGATTACCGACATTTATAGCCGGGACACCAAAATATGGGGCTTCCATGATTGCCGAACTAGAATTTCCAATTATAAACTTACAATTTTCAAGTAAAGTGAGATAATATTCAAATCTCATTGATTGAAGTATTCGCACATTATTTTTTTTTTTAAATGCATTATTTAAACATTTTAATATAACTAAAGAATGATCATCATTATTTGGAGCAAATTGTACTATTCCTAAATTTTTAAGTTTTAATAATGTTTGAAAATATATTTTAGCATTTTTGTTATTTTCATTTTTAGTATCTGTGGTAACTGGATGTAAAAAAGATATTATATAATCTTTAAAATCAAGTGCATATTTTTTTTTAACTTCATTTAAATCAGGTCTAAAAGATTTATTTAATAAATCAATATCAGGTGAGCCAGTTACAAAAACGTTTTCTTTACTTTCACCGGAATTAATTAAAACTTTTTTTGCAGCTGTATTGCTCACAAAATGAATATGGGATAATTTTGAAACTGAATGTCTAATCATTTCATCAACTGTACCTGATAATTCACCTCCTTCAATATGTGCTATTTTTATTTTTGAAAATGTTAAAACACTTGCCGCAGCCAACGTTTCTACCCTGTCACCATGAATAAAAAAACAGTCAAACTTTTTATTTCTTAAAATTTTTGTTAGATTATCAACTGTGTTTGTAAATATTTTCTGCTGACTATCTCCAAATTTTTGGTTTCGAAATGAAATGATTTTTTTTAATTTAAAATCTTTTTTTATTTGGTTGATCGTTTTTCCATACTCATCTAATAGATGAGAACCGGTGACAAAAATTATATAATTAATTTTGTTTTTGCTAGCCTCCAGAATTACAGGTTTTATTTTGCCATAATCTGCTCTTGAGGCGGTTAAAAAAGCTACATTCATAACTTAAATTAAGTCCTTTTTTTTTAAATATTTATTTTTTTGAATTTTTCTTGTAACTTTTTTTCCTAATAATTTATTAAAATCTTTAGCTAGATAATCCCCCAATCCAGGTCTTTTTACCCAAATATTTTTTTTGTTTAATTTTTCTCCTTTTTTAATATCTTTTATAGTTACAACAGAAGAGTAGGCAAAGTTAATTGTTTTTTTTTCAAAGGATCTCATTTTTTTTTCAGGTACATTTTTTAAAGTTAAAAAAATATCTTCAGAAAATTTTTTGAGCAATTTTAAGTCACTTTTGTCAATAGAAATTGGTATATCTGGTCCCCTCCATTTTTTTGATGAGGTAAAATGTTTTTCGATAATATTTGCACCTAAGGAAACTGCTGCCAAACTTGCATGTATACCAAGCGTATGATCACTTAAACCAATAGGAATATTTGGGTAGATTTTTTTTAATTTTATCATTCTATTTAAGTTAAGCTTATCATATGGAGTTGGATACAAAGAGACACAATGTAAAATAGAAAATTGACATTTATTTTTTTTTATAATTTTCACGCTCTTTTTAATTTTGTTAATATCATTCATACCAGTGCTTAAGATAATGGGTTTTTTGTATTTTGATATAAAGTCTATAAGAGGAAAATTATTACACTCTCCAGAACCTATCTTAAATCCACTCACTCCCATTTTAAATAAGTTCTCTGCTGCCTTTTTTGAAAAGGGAGTGCTCAAATAGATCAAATTTTTTTTCTTTACATATTCAAATAATTCCAGCTCCTCTTTTTCACTTAAAGCACATCTTTCGATTATATTCCATATTGATTCATTTGCATTCCCCGGTATCGTGTTATTCTTTATCATCTCCTCTTCTGGAATATGATATTGAAATTTAACACATTCACATCCAGCCGAATAAGCATCATCTACCATTTTTTTTGCTTTCCAAAGCTGACCTTCATGATTAATACCTATTTCTGCAATAATTAATGGTTTATGTGAGTTACTCACAAATCTCTTATCAAGTTTAAAATTAATCATTTATTTTTTTACAATCTTTTTTACTAATTCAAGATCCTCTTTGTTATCTATATCAATTGATTTTAAAAGAGGAAGCTTATAGATAGCAAGTTTGCCATTCAAAAATTGTTTAGTTTTCCTGATATAAGAAGTTTTGAAGATATAAAGTGCTGCTATATGATCATATGTTTTTGGAGCTTGTTGTCTTGCTGTAATATTTTTTTTCAAAGTATTTGCTACATAAAATTTTTTATTTTTTTTTATTAAAATATTAAAAAATGGACTCTTCCAAGAGTCTCTAGCACAAAACATACCATCATGATTGTTTTTAACTTTTTCAAATTTATTTAAGAAACTATTAAGATCTTTTGCAGTTGTTAAAGGGTTTGTAACTTCAACATCTAATAAAAATTTAAATTTTTTTTTATAGTAAATTTCAGCTTTCTCTAGTGCATGCTTCCACACTTCCAGTTTAGAAACATTAGATAATGCTAACTCTTTTGGCCTTATAAAAAAGCTTTTGAAACCATATCTTTCTGAAGTCTTGATAATTTTTTTATCATCTGATGAAATGCAAGTATATTTTAGTTCATTCTTAAATATTTTTTCGATAGCAAAATAAATAAGTGGTTTTTTTTTTAAAGTAATTAAATTTTTACCTTTAAGGCCTTTGCTTCCTCCTCTAGCACAGATCAAAGCTAAAGTGTTATTTTTAAACTTTTTATTTTTCATTATGCATTTTGAAGCAAACATCGAGATCTATGAGCAATTCATCGTAATCACTCAAAGAATAATCGCTTGTTATAATTCTTTTTTTAAACATCATTATATTTTTTTTAATTAAATTAATTTGCTTATTCGTATCTTTGAAAAATATAACTTTTTCATTTTCTATAATTTTGTTTTTTACAAAATCGACTACAAAAAATTTTTTGTTTGTAACAATTCTTATATTTCTAAAGAAAATATTACTAAACATATCCTGATACAAGCTACCAACTATATTTTTTTTGGTTTTAATTATAGAAACTGCTAAATCTTCACAATTAAATTTTTTTGAATTTGATTTAAAGGTTCTAATCTTTTTTATTTTGCCAAATAGTAAATTTATTAGATTAACCTCGTGGATTAATTCAAAAATAACACCTCCACCCATATTTGTTTTTGAGAAATAACTATTTTTTAAAACACCATTTTTTCTCCATTTTGTAAAATCATGTCCAACAGATACTTGAAAAGACTTAATAATCATTTTTTTTAATCTTTTTTTTATATATTTTATTTTGGAATCATTTTTTAGTTGATAGCCATTATGAAATACTATTTTATTTTTTTTTATTTTATCTCTTAAATTTTTAAAATTGAATTTTTTATGAAATATTGGTTTTTCACAATAAGTATGGACTTTCTCATCTACTAAAATTTTCAAGATTTTAAGATGATCTAGTGTTTTATTAGCTATGATTGCAAATTCAAAACTACTTAAATTTTTTAAATGTATTAATCTGGTAATTTTGAAATTATTTTTAAAAAAATTTAAATTGTTTTTTGAGTAAACATAAACATTATAGTTTAAAGAAATTAAAATATCTATATGCTTTTGGGCAATTGAACCTGTCCCAATTATTAGAGCTTTTTTCATAAATGAACTTTAAAATCTACCAAGCTGAAAAACCGCCATCAACAAAAATATTTTGTCCAATGACGTAATCTGCATTTTTTGAAATTAAGAACTCAATGGCTGAATAAATTTGCTTTTCACTAGCCATTTTTTTTTTAGGTATCATATTTGTATAGTCACTAATGAATTTTTTGTTGTGATTGTTGAAAACACCAGCAGGTGATATTAGATTAAAAGAAGTTTTTTCTTTGGCATATTTAGTAGCTAGCCACCTTGTCATACCAACTAATCCTGCTTTACTTGATGAGTATGATATAGATGAAAAAAAATTTTGACTATCATAAATCTTATGGTGTGGTGAGTATAACCCATAAATAGTACCAACATTTATTACTCTTTGATCAATTTTCTTATTATGATGATACTTGATAAAATATTTACATGCCAAAAATGGTCCTTTTAAATTTGTGTTAATTGTTTGATCCCAGATTTTTGTCGAGAAGTAATCTTTTTTTTTTGATTTAGCCTTTTTTAAGGCCATCTCTGTTGTAAAAGCTGCATTATTGATTAAAATATCAAATGTCCCATATTTTTTTTTTAAGCTCCTAAAGAATTCAGTGATTTTTTCCTCTTTGCGAATATCCAAGAAATAATTATATCTGTTATTTCCTGATCTTCCTTTTTTTAAACCTATA
>CACEDG010000006.1:50000-57918 GCA_902558225.1 uncultured Pelagibacteraceae bacterium
TAGGCTTAGAGGGTGGTCCCCCTATATTCGAGCAGGATTTCACGTGTCCCGCTTTACTCAAAAATTCTGTTAAACATTACTCATACGGGACTATCACCCTCTATGGTTAGCATTTCCAAACTATTCAAATTTTTTTAACAAAATTACTGGCCTGTTCCGGTTTCGCTCGCCACTACTAACGGAATCTCAATTGATTTCTTTTCCTCTGGTTACTTAGATGTTTCAGTTCTCCAGGTTTTCTCTTTAAACTTATTTATTCGGTTTAAAGTACCACAAAAAGTGGTGGGTTTCCCCATTCGGAAATTTTCGGATCAAAACTTACATACAGCTCCCCGAAACTTATCGCAGTATATCACGTCCTTCTTCGGCTTTCAGTGCCAAGGCATCCGCCACACGCCCTTAAACGCTTGATTTATGCACAGAAAAAAATTCTGTGTTGAATCAAATTTTTATTATTGAACACTAACTAATTTTTAGTCAATGTTCGGATATAGATATTGATATTAATTTTATTTTTTTTACGATTTTAATAACTAAGTGTTTTGGTGGAGGATAGCGGGATCGAACCGCTGACCTCCTGAATGCAAATCAGGCGCTCTCCCAGCTGAGCTAATCCCCCCAAGATATTAAATGGTGGGCCGAGAAAGACTCGAACTTTCGACCCCACCCTTATCAAGGGTGTGCTCTAACCAACTGAGCTACCGGCCCCCATGCAAGAGAAACACTAATTTAAGAAGAGAAATGAGGACGGTCAACATTACCTATGTATATTATTTAGAATGAAATTTAACTTTCATTCATCCTTAGAAAGGAGGTAATCCAGCCGCAGGTTCCCCTACGGCTACCTTGTTACGACTTCACCCCAGTCGCTGACTATACCGTGGTCAAGGGTTTAAAACCTTGCCTTAAGGTAGAACCAACTCCCATGGTGTGACGGGCGGTGTGTACAAGACCCGGGAACGCATTCACCGTGGCACGCTGATCCACGATTACTAGTAATTCCAGCTTCATGCACTCGAGTTGCAGAGTGCAATCCGAACTGAGGTATTTTTTAAGGATTTGCTTGACGTCGCCGTCTTGCTTCCTGTTGTAAATACCATTGTAGCACGTGTGTAGCCCAACACGTAAGGGCCATGAGGACTTGACGTCATCCCCACCTTCCTCCAGCTTATCACTGGCAGTTCTTTCAGAGTGCCCAACTTAATGATGGCAACTAAAAGTGAGGGTTGCGCTCGTTGCGGGACTTAACCCAACATCTCACGACACGAGCTGACGACAGCCATGCAGCACCTGTGTTTCGTCCGGCCGAACCGAAAACTTTAATCTCTTAAAGTCGCGACGAACATGTCAAGTGTTGGTAAGGTTCTGCGCGTATCTTCGAATTAAACCACATGCTCCACTACTTGTGCGGGTCCCCGTCAATTCATTTGAGTTTTAACCTTGCGGTCGTACTCCCCAGGCGGTGTGTTTATCGCTTTCGCTGCGACACTGAAAATAAATTTCCAACGTCTAACACACATCGTTTACGGCATGGACTACGAGGGTATCTAATCCTCTTCGCTACCCATGCTTTCGTTCCTCAGTGTCAGTAATGATCCAGAAAGCTGCCTTCGCAATTGGTATTCTTTCTAATATCTACGAATTTCACCTCTACACTAGAAATTCTGCTTTCCTCTATCATACTCTAGCTGAAAAGTTTTGATGGCAGTTCCAGAGTTAAGCTCTGGGATTTCACCACCAACTTTTTCAACCACCTACGAACTCTTTAAGCCCAGTAATTCCGAACTACGCTAGGTCCCTTCGTATTACCGCGGCTGCTGGCACGAAGTTAGCCGGACCTTCTTATTCGGGTACAGTCATTTTCTTCCCCGACGAAAGAGCTTTACAACCCAAGGGCCTTCTTCACTCACGCGGCATCGCTGCATCAGAGTTTCCTCCATTGTGCAAGATTCCCCACTGCTGCCTCCCGTAGGAGTTTGGGCCGTGTCTCAGTCCCAATGTGGCTGATCATCCTCTCAAATCAGCTATTGATCACAGTCTTGGTAGGCCATTACCCTACCAACAAACTAATCAAGTGCAGGCTCATCCAATGGTGCATAAAGCTTTCTCTGTAAAGACTTATCCGGTATTAGCACAAGTTTCCTCGTGTTATTCCAGGCCAAAGGGAAGATACCCACATGTTACTCACCCGTCTGCCACTAAGTATTGCTACTTCGTTCGACTTGCATGTGTTAGGCGTGCCGCCAGCGTACGTTCTGAGCCATGATCAAACTCTCAAGTTTAAAAACGGCGCACACTAGCTTCTATATAAATTCTAAGAATAAAATTTATATAATGTTGAAGTGTGTACGACAAATTTTGGTAACCTTAACCGTCCACACTTCTCTTCTTAAATATCAACTGTTTAAATAGCTAATTGAACTGTGAGCTCAATAACTCTCACGATTAATTGATTTCATTAATTTTAGTGTGAAAGTTCGATGCTTATAGGCTAAAATCAAAGGAAATCAAGCCTTTATAAGAGTAAAAATCGTTGAAAATTGAGGTATTTTGAGGGATTTTTTTTGATTTTCAATCTGTGCTGATCTAATAATTATAACTCCTAAATTAAAAATAATGATTAGTAAAATTAAACTATCTATCAAAAAAAATACTGAAATTTTAGCTTTAGGTTTATTAGTTTTGCTTACAATAATCTCAACTACTTACTACAATCAAAGTAAAAAAAAAATTTATAATAATTATAAAAATACATTACACAATGTTTATTTCAAAAAAACAGTAAACTATGTGTTTAACAATTTAGAACCAAAGTTTAAAAAAATTGAACATAAAATACAGCCTGGTGAGACATTTGATAGTATTCTGGACGGTTATTTTGTAGCGGATCAAGAAATCAATGAAATCAAAAGAAAACTCTCAAAAAAAATAAATCTTAACAAATTAAATATTGATCAAAAAATTAAATTTACATTAGATCAATCAGAAAATATTATCAAAGAATTTACTTTTCAATTATCAAATACTGAAAAAATTTATCTAGTTAGAAATACTAAAGCGGAGGAATTTAAAGAAAAAACAATTGTAACCAAGCTTAAAAAAAACATTCTCTACAAAGAAAATATAATTTCAAAAAGTTTATATAGATCTGCAACTGAACAAAGGATACCTGCCAGTATAATTATTGAATTTGCTAGAGTTTATGGTTTTCAAGTTGATTTTCAGAGAGATATTAAAAAAAAGGACAGTTTTCAAATTATGTATGAAATTTTTATTGATGACACAGGTAAGATCATTGAAACAGGCAACATACTTTTTGCAAATCTAAAATTGAGCAGAAAAAATAATCCTCTTTACTATTTTGATAAAAAAGGTAGTGAAGGTCATTATGATATTAATGGAAAAAGTGTAAAAAAGGCACTGATGAAAACTCCAATTAACGGTGCAAGACTTTCCTCTCCATTTGGGATGAGAAAACATCCAATTGATGGATTTACAAAAATGCATCGTGGAACAGATTTTGCTGCACCAATGGGTACTCCTATTATGGCCTCTGGTGATGGAGTTGTTAAAAAAGCAGGTTGGTGTGGTGGTGGTGGAAATTGTGTTGTAATACGTCATAACTCAACTTATCAAACTGTTTATGCGCATATGTCTAAATTTGCTAAAGGTGTTAGAAGTGGAGTAAGAGTTAAACAAGGACAAACAATTGGTTATGTGGGTTCAACAGGTAAAAGTACTGGTCCGCACTTACATTATGAAGTAATTGTTAACGGAAAAAAAATAAACTCTCAAACATTGAAACTACCTTCGGGTAAAGCGTTAAAAGGGAAAGATCGAGAGTTATTCGAAACAAAAAAAATTAAGCTTGATGTTCTAAAATCTGAAAAAATAATTGGATTAAATTAATTCATCTCATTTTGAGATGTGCTTTCAGAATTTTCATCAGAATTTTCACTAATTTGCGTATTCTTATTGTCTACTTTTTCTTCAGTAGTACTTTTTGAAGAATTGTTTTCGTTAAATCTTTTTTTTTTTTGATTATCTTGTTCACTCAATATTCGTGTAAAATGATCAGCATGTTGAAAATAATTTTCAGACAATATTTTATCTCCACTCGAAAGTGCTTCTCGTGCCAAATTATTATATTTTTCAATCAATTTTGGAGCATTATGATTATTTCTTCCTGGCGACTTTCTCTGAAAATTGTCATTATTAGCAAAATTATTAAACTTGTTCCTGTCTCCATTGGATTTAAAGCTTCTATCGTTTCTTCTAAAATTATTTCGTCTGTTATTGTTTCTAAAGGTAACCATATTTGATTTTATTAAAGTTTAGTACTTATTATACATCGATCATTATTGGAAAAATCTTTTACTACTTTATTTATATAAAAACCTCTATTTACTAGTATTCTTTTAACATCGTTTTTCTGGCCAAATCCAATCTCTAAAATTAATCTCCCATTAATCTTAATCAGTTTTGATGATTTGTTTATAACTTTTAAGATGTTTGACAAACCATTTATTCCACCATCTAACGCGGTTATTGGCTCAAAATCAACAATATCTCTATCCAGATAACTTAAATCACAACTTTTGATATATGGAGGATTTGAGACAATCAAATCATATTTGCCATAATTAAAATTGTCAACATCTGAATTGAATAATTTCACTTTTTTATAAAGACCAAGTTTTAAACTATTTTTCCTACATAAATCTATACATTTCTTACTTATATCTATGCCCACTCCAGTAAAATTTTTTTTTTCTCTTAATAATGATAATAATATACAACCAGATCCTACTCCTATATCCAAGATCTTTAAGTTATTTTTGTTCTTAGTCAAATTTAGAAATTCTTCTATAATTATTTCTGTATCAGGCCTGGGTATTAAAACATCACTTGTAATTTCAAAGATATCTTTCCAAAAACTTTTTTTTTTTGTCAAATATGCTATTGGTTTTCCTTTTGATCTTTGGCTAATCAAATCATCAAAATTTTGTAAAGTTTCCTTTTTTAACTCTTTATCAAGGTTTAAAATGAGGAACTTTCTATCTTTTTGGATTATTTCTGATAATAGGATTTCACTATCAATCTGGAAGCTATTAATATTATTTCTTTTTAATTTTGTACTTCCTTTATTTAGTGCTTCTAATATATTCATAAATTATAAGTTGCTTAAACTTTCCTCCTGATCTTGAAGAGTTAGGTGCTCAATTACCTCATCAAATGCTTCTCCCTCTAAAAATTCATCCAATTTATGCAAAGTTAAATTTATTCGATGATCAGTTACTCGTCCTTGTGGGAAATTATAAGTTCTAATTCTTTCGGATCTATCCCCAGTACCAATTTTACTTTTTCTGTCTTTGGATCTTTCTTGATCTATCCTTTGTCTCTCTAACTCATACAATCTTGCTCTTAATATTTTCATACCCTTTGCCTTATTCTTGTGTTGAGATTTTTCATCTTGTTGAGAGACGGATATACCTGTTGGAACGTGAGTTATTCTGACGGCACTGTCTGTTGTGTTGACTGATTGACCTCCAGGGCCACCAGCTCTAAAAACATCTACCCTGAGGTCTGACTCGTTTATTTTTAAATCAACTTCCTCTGCTTCTGGTAGAACAGCAACGGTGGCCGCGGAAGTATGCACTCTGCCTTGCGTCTCTGTGTCTGGAACTCTTTGAACTCTATGAACACCACTTTCATATTTTAAAGTAGAATAAATATTTGTACCTTTTATAGAAGCTATAACTTCTTTAAGCCCTCCAGCTTCACTTTTGGAGATAGAGATTAATTCTACAAACCATTTCTTTTTATGACTTATTTTTTCATACATCTTAAAAAGATCTGATGCAAACAAACTTGCCTCTAAACCGCCTGTGCCAGCTCTAATTTCAAGAATAGCATTTTTTTTATCTGCCTCATCTTTAGGTAGCAAAAATAATTTTAATTTTTTTTCATTACTTTGATGTTTCGATAAAAGTTGGTTCATCTCACCTTCTGCCATTTTAATAAGTTCTTCATCTGAGCTCTGATCACTCAAAATTTTTTCTAGTTCGACTTTTTCTTTTTCAAAATTCATATATTCTTTTGCATTTTCTACTATTTCATTTAGATCAGCATATTCTTTGGATTTTTCTGCAAATATTTTTTTATCAATTTTTCCTGAGGCAAGATCTTTTTCTAAAGTTGCATGTTTATTGACTAATTCCTCGATTGTTTTTTGTGGAATCATTTTAGCTATTTTTTAACTCAGATACTTTTTTTTCAACTTCAAGAACTACTTTATTAATCATATCCTCAGTCGAAACTTTTTCAGATTGAACACCAGATAAATAAAGCATGTTACTTCCTTTTTTGCCTCCTGTAATGCCGATATCTGTTTGGGCAGCTTCACCAGGTCCATTCACAACACAACCAATAATAGATAATGTAATAGGTGTTTTTATGTGTGATAGTTTTTTTTCTAAAATTTTTACTGTATCTATAACTTCAAATCCTTGCCTAGCGCATGAAGGGCATGAAATTATCTTAACACCACGGTTTCTTAAATTTAAAGATTTCAATATCTCGTTGCCAATTTTGATTTCTTTAACCGGATCATCAGATAGAGAAATTCGAATTGTATCGCCTATTCCATCTAATAAAAGAGATCCAATTCCTATAGATGATTTTATGCTTCCTGGAATGAAGCTTCCAGCCTCAGTAATTCCTAGATGAAGGGGGTAATCACAAACATTTGAAAGTTGTCTGTAGGCCCCAATTGATAAAAAAACATCAGAGGATTTTACGCTTATTTTAAAATTAAAAAAATCTTTATCTTCTAATATCTTAATATTTCTTAGAGCACTTTCAACTAAAGCTTCAGGACATGGCTCTTTAAATTTTTCTAAAATATCTTTTTCAAGAGATCCTGCATTTACTCCAATTCTTATTGAACAACCATTATTCTTTGCCGCTTGTAAAACATCGTGAATTTTTTTTTCATCTCCTATGTTGCCTGGATTAATTCTAAGACAGCTAGCTCCATTTTCAGCAGCCTCGATTGCTCTTTTATAATGAAAATGAATGTCAGCAATTATTGGTATATCAACATGCTTAGTAATTTCTTTTAAAGATTTTGATGATTCTTCATCTGGACAAGAAACTCTGACTAAATCAGCACCTTCACTTTGAATTTCATTTATTTGAATTATAGTTTCTTTTATATCAGTAGTTAAAGTGTTAGTCATTGATTGGACCGATATAGGATTATCGCCTCCAATTTTTACTTTACCAACATTTATAACTTTTGTTTTTTTTCTTTTTATATCTCTATATGGTCTTATGCTCATTTTACCTTTCTAACTTAAACTCTTTATGTAAAACATTTAAAGCTTTTTTCACATCTTTCGTATCTATTAAAACGGAAATTTTTATCTCAGAGGTTGAAATAACTTGAATATTGATTTTTTCATTTGCCAGAGCTTGGAACATTCTAAAAGTTACACCCGGAGTAGTAATCATACCAACACCAATTATAGAAATTTTTGAAACACCTTTTTTAAATAATAATTTCCTAAAATTTATATTCTTATTTTCTATAATTATTTTTTTTGTTTTATTAAGATCTTCATTTTTAATCGTAAAAGTTAAATCTGTTTCTTTTCCATTAGAAGAAATATTTTGCACAACCATATCAACATTAATTAAATTTTTTGATAACGGTTTAAATATCGAAGCTGCTACACCTGGCTTATCTTTTACACCCAACAAAGATACTTTAGCATCGTTATGTGTTGATGAAATTCCTGTAATAATTCTATTTTTAATTATATTTGATCTTTTTGTTATTAAAGTGCCTTGCTTATTTAAAAATGTGGATCTGACCTCAATATCAATTCTATTTAGTCTAGCATCTTGTATAGAA
>CACEDG010000007.1 GCA_902558225.1 uncultured Pelagibacteraceae bacterium
ACTAGAACATCTAAAATTTTATCCTCATCTGTAAGCTTGAGTTCAAAGACTGCATCTATTTGGGATTTATTTCCCTCTGTACTAATTTTCTTAATATTAATTAAATCTTTGCCAGAGATGATATCATTATCAATTAATACATTGATTAAATTAATTTCACTTTCTCGACTTATCTTAAGCATCTATAAAATCCTTGGTGCAATAAATACTAATAATTCATCCATATTATCAGTATTTGATTTTCCTTTAAATAGATTTCCTACGACTGGCACGTTTCCTACCCCAGGAGTTTGTTGCTTACTGTTAGTTAGAGCGTTCTTTTTAATACCGCCTATAACCACAATATCTCCATCAGCTATGAGTAATTTTGTGCTTATTTCCATTTTATTAATTGCGGGATCTCCTGGGTTAGATCTATTTGGAGTATCGTTATTTACTTGAATATCTAAAAGAACGTTTCCGTCACCTATTATGCTTGGTGTGACAGTCATTTTTAATGCAGCTTCTTTAAAAGAGGTATCTGAACCCTCTGCTGAGCTTGATGCATACGGTATTTCCTCACCTTGGGTAATAGTAGCAACTTGATTATCTAAAGTAAAAATTTTTGGATTAGAAATAGTTTTACCCATTCCTTGCGATTCTAATGCAGTAATTTCAGTTTTTAAAACTGCAGACCCTGTTTGTTTTAGAATACCAATACCACTTGTCTTACCAGCTGCACTAAAGTCAGTTAAAGAGTCTGTAGTAGCTCCTAAGTTAGCCGTTCCTGCATTGGCATCTATGTTACCTGTCGATCCAGCTTGAACACCACCTATGACTTCACCTTGTCTTTTATAAAATCCACCGAGTCTTGTACCTAGAGCTCTTTCAAAGTCAGAGTTTGCTTCAACTATAAAAGCTTCGATTAATACTTGTTTGGTTCTAACATCAATTTCTCTTATTATCTTATCTACGACATCTAAGTCTTTTTCTTTTCCTCTTGCAATAATTGATCTCGTAGTTTTCTCTTCAGTAAATTGCACAAGAGAAAGTCCTCCTTCACTATCTTTAAATAATGTATCTAAAGTAGTTTTAGCTTCAGCAGGACTAATATAATAAAGTCTAAAAATTTCTGAAATTAATGGTTCTACAGAGTCCTCTAATTCAACTTTTTTTCTAACAGCTGATGCTCTTGCTGATTTTGTAGACTCTTGTTGAGTTAAATTTGACGGAGAATGAACTCTAATTAAATTACTTTGTACATCAAAATCTGCAGCATAATTTTTTAGATCTAATAGAGCATTAAAAGCTTTGTCCCATGGTATATCTATTAATTGTGCAGTGACAGATCCAGCTACTTCATCTCCTATCAAAATATTTATCTGACCAGCTTTAGCCATAAGATCTATTGCTGTTCTATAATCAAGATTTTGAAATTTGAAAGATACGTTCTGTTTTAATAATTGATATTCATCACCAATTAATAAGTAGTTTCTTGATTTTTGAGAGGAAATTTGTTTTCTTTTACCGAGTTTAATAACATCTGCCTCAGCTGGTTTGGGTCCCATTTTGGCAGTTTTGTCTACCTCTATCTTACCTTGTTTTTTTATGTCGTCTTTAATTAATGGTGTATTGTGTTTGAACTTTTTCTTACCAAATTTACTATCGGTAGCACAACCACTTAAAAGGAAAGCAGATAATAAACTAAATAAAATTAAAAATTTAAATTTTTTAATATTCATTTGCCTCTTTTATTTGATTTTTAAAATTCATTATTATGTATTTGTTATCATCTTCTTTTTCAAAAACAGCTTCCTTTATATTTACATTTACAAGTTTTACTCCACTTAATACTTCTTCAAAAAGTTCAACGGTCATAAACTCACCATTGTCATCAACTAATGTAATGAAACTATTATCTTGCGCAGAAAATGATCCAACTAGTTTATAAGCTCTTAATTTTACTGCGCTTGAGGTTGGGGTTTCTTCAGTTACTAAATCACTTGCATTAGATGCATCTCCAGCAAATGGGTCATTTAATGGTAAAGGCTCTTCATCAACTGTTACAGTGTTATCAACTTTTTTCTTCTCTTTTACTTTGTCATGACTATCTGACATGGCCTTCTGTGAGAAAGTAAAAATCATTAAAACTATAATTATCAGTCTAAAAAAAATCATCTGGCAAACCTACTATTGTTAAAACTCCATTTACTACTACCGTACTGGTTGTATCCCCTTTTACCACTTTAATCGTTTCTTTGTCAAAATTTAACATCTTTTGTGACATGGCTACTTGTCTTTTAAACTTAATATAACCAAGAAAATTACCTTTAATTTGAAAATCTACAGGTATTCTATAATAAGCAATATTCTGCTTTTTTGTTGTATCAACTTTTTTAGTCTTTTTTTTCTTCTTACTTTTTTGTGTAGATGCTATAGCCGCTGCCTTTGATACTGCTTTAGGAGTGCCTTTTTCAATTTTTGATATTATTAAATTATTAATTCCAGCAAATTGACTTAAGGTCTCATAAAGACCCTCTACTTCTGCTTTACTGTGAAATAATGTTGAAAAATTTTCGTATTGTGGGGTCAATTTTTTTATTTTTTCCTTACTGCTAGAAATAACTTTATTCATTTCATTGATTTCAGTTTGTTTTTTTTGCATGTCATTCAATTGGGCTCTTTTCTTATCTACTATTGGGCTTAAAATAGTGTAATATATAATCAAGAAGACAATTACTGAACCAATTCCTATTCCAAATTTAATTAAAATTTTTTTATCTATAGATTGAATTTTAGCTTTAATACTTTCTATATTTATATTCTTCATATCAATATTAATATTTTTTAAATCCATAAATTATCCTTTAACATCAATTAAAATTGTAAAATTCTTTTTTATATCAGCAGCATCCCCTGCTTTACCTCTGTAATTCATATTTCCTAAAGAAGCTTGAGTAACTAACTCTTGTGCGCCTAAATTGTTTATTAGCTTTAAAATATCTTGATCAGTCGCTGCTTGACCCTTTACGACAACTCTATTTTTTCCATCATATTCAACAGAACTAAATTTAATTCTTTTAGGAACGCTCATTGCAACTTGCGCCAAAACTCTATAACTATTTTTCTTATTTGATTTTAGGCTATTACTTAATTGCAGTGTTTTTGTAATTATGCCTAACTCTTTTTTAATCTTGGTTTGCTCAGCAGTCTTAGCTTTGTGTGAATTTAAGACATTACTATAATTTACTAACTTTTTATTGTATGAATGAATATTCCAGAATGATAATCCAAAAAGAACCAAATATATTGCTGCAACAGCTGCTGTAATACCTTTAAAAGCAAAACTTGAAAAAGCTTTCATCTTTTTCTCCTTAATCATTCCTTTTCTATCAGGTAAGAGATTTATATTTTTGACTGCCGTTACGAACTTATAATAGCCAAATACATCTAATTTTCTAAATGCGAGACCAATTACAGATGATAAATAAGATCTATTAGCTAAATCAACTTTATCTTTAGTCTGTTGAGGAATTAATAATCCATCAACTGGATCAAATAAATTAAAACCAACATTCATTAAATTTTTTCGAAAACTTGATAGGTAATCTTCAACATCCTTTAAATCAGAAACAACTTTTATATTTCTAATTCTTCTCTCATATTTTGTTTCAAAATCTTGTACTGCTTGTTTAACTTGGGTAATAAATCTTCTTACTAAAGCCTCTTTTTCCTCGATATCTTGTGACTCTAATAAAATTTTTCTGTCTTGGCCTCTTAAAAATATATCAGTAATTATTGGGTTATTTTCATATAAAATCATTAAATAATTTTCATCTAAACCAAATTCTAAAACAGCAGTAAGATTTGCATCCTCTGCACTATTTGAAATTTGATTTATTTGATCAACCGCAGATTTTAATGCAAAACATTTTACATCAATTATTACAGGGTTAAGTCTACTTTGTTTAATTATTGAGGTATAATTATTAATATCAGCTAATTTTGAAGCAACAAATAAAATATCCATTGTATTAGCTTTATCATTTCTATTTATAACTTGATGGAAAATTGAATAGTCGTCAAGGTTATCAGTTAATTGGACAAGATTTTCCCAAAGTGAATTAGTCTCAATTGCTTTTTGTAATTCTTCATCTTTCATTAAGGGGGCAGTTACAACTCTTATAATTGCGCTTGTTACAGGTATTGCAATTGCAGCATTCATTGTCATTATTTTTGATTTTTGTAATGCAATAGTAAGTTCAGCTCCTAATTTTTCTCCATTATCTAAGACACTTGCATCTTCTGGTAAATCTACTGGATGAGAATAAAATTTATCTAATACCCATTGATTTGATTTGTTAGTTGATACTTGAGCTAATCTAATTTCTTTATTACTTATTTCTACTCCAACAATCTCCTCCCCTTTTACAGAAGACTTTCCAATTTTAGATTTGAAAAAGTCTCCAACTTTTTTTGAAAGTTCTCCTGTTTTTTTTGAAAGTTCACCTGTTTGTAAAGATGGTTTTGACTCTGAACTTTTTTCTAAAAATTTTGGTTTTTTAAATTTTATATTTTTTAAATTTTCTAAAAAAGCAAACTTAGATTTTTTATTTTCAGTTTCAACTTCAGCTGTTTGATTAAGATTTACAGTTTCATTTGGTGTTTCTGGTTTTGAAATCGTTTGATTTGTTGTTTGAGTATTTTCATTTTGAATAGGACTTTCTGTTTGATTGTTTGTTTCTGGCTGAACAGATGTTTGTTCTGGTACAGTAGATTGTTCTATAGCTTTTTTTTCTTTTTCTTTTTCTGAAACAACATCATCAAACCATTTTTCTAAAATTGGAATTGCTTCTTCTAAATTTGGAGTCCCCGATGATGAAATTTTTTGTTTTCCATCATGATAAAGTCTACCTACCCAATTTTTTGATTTTAATTCACCCTTATATTTATCTTGTCGGACATAAATATGTAATCTTCCATCTTTTTTATGGATTACCTCATGTCCAGATCCTACATCCTCATCTTTTTTTTCGCTTACTTCATCATCTTGGGCCTGAAGGTTCTCATTTTGGTCTTTATTTTCATTAGAGACATCATTATCTTTAGTTTGATCGTTATTAATGTTTGTATTTTCATTAGAATTAGAATTTGGATCGTTATTTTGACCTTCTACACTTTCAGGTTGATCTTTTTGATCAACTGAAGGTTGATTTTCAGATTCAGATACAGTTGTATCTTCGTTTAATATTTTTTTTTCGTCGTCCTGATCGCTCATGTACAACTTATAGTTATTTTGTCTAACACAAATTTACGAATCTCTAACACAAAAATTTGATTTAGTCTAACACAAAAATTATCTATTAGTGTTCATTTTGAGATTTTATTAAAAAAAACCAACAAAATAGCCATTTTTTTAAAAATTATAATTCTGAAGACTAATTATAAAAAATTATAATTTTTCTTTTTCTCTAACACAAATTCTAAAATTATGATTGTGTTAGAGTATTTTTAATTTGTGTTAGAGTTTTTGAAAATTCAAAAAATATTAAAAACTCAATAAAATCAACAAAAATTTGATTTATCAGAAAAATTATCTCTTTTGTGTTAGAGTTAATATATTTTGTGTTAGAGAAAATTATTTTAATCTTATTTTTTTAAAACACATGACTAAAAAGCAAAATTTTAATAAAAAAAATTAAAAAAGATAGTTTTCAATCTCAAATTGTGCCAGTTTGAAGAAAAATTTTGAATACTTTTCTCTTTTTAGGTGAAAAAACTTAAATTTTTTTAATTCAATACAAAAATAAAAAAATAAAACACTTTATTTTTTAAATTGTTATAAAAATATTTAAATTATTAATTTAATTTGGGTTTCCAGTGATGTCAGTTGTAAGTTCTTGATAAATCAAGACTGAAATAGCGTTTAAGTTATTAATAACTCTATCAAGGTCCCACGTAAAGTTTACATCGCTACAATTTAATTCTTCATAATAATATACTTTAGCCTTAGGAAGGGATGGATAAATGTCATCAGCAATAATATTTAGCTCTCTTGTTTTTTTTTCAATTGTAAAATTATATCTACAAACATTAGATGTTGCCCAATATAAAAGAGATGCGATAACTATTGCAACTAGTACCATGACTTTGCTTGTTACAAACATTTAAAATTAGTTAAACCCCGTCTACAACAACAATAGTCAAATCATCTTTTTGAATTCTGCCTGACTTAATAATATCTTTTACAATTTCATCTAATCTTTGATAATTAGGTGTGTGTTGATACTTTTGTATATAACTTTTGAAACCGTCAGACTCTAACATATTTCCTTCAGCATCTTTGATTTCAGTAATGCCATCAGTAAAAATATATAAAGAACTTTCAGAAAATTTTAAAGTTGTTTCTTTATATTTAATCTTTGACATAATTCCAAGTGGAGGTCCTGCTTCAGTATAATTCAAAAATTTTCCATCCTTTGAATGAATTAACGGTGGTTCATGTCCTGCGTTTGCAAGTAACAATTCTTTTTTGTTACTATCATAAATTCCAATCAACATAGTAACAAACATACCACGTGCAGCTGTTTCACAAATTTCGGAGTTAAGTAAATTAAGTAACTCAGATGCAGAATAAATTGTCTTACTTAAACATCTGTAAAGACTAGAAGCTTTAGACATAAGTAAAGATGATTTGATTCCTTTCCCTGACACATCAGCTACTCCAAAACCGTATTTACCATTACCAAGTTCAGAAAAATTATAAAAATCACCTGAAACAACTTTTGCTGGGATATTTATTCCCGCAATAGGAAAATTTTCTTTTTTGTTTTGTGATAATAAAGTTTTTTGTATCTCACCAACAATTTCAATTTCTTTTTGCATTCTATTTTTATCAACTAAATCTTTTGCCATCTTTGCATTATTTATTGCAAGCGCAGCTGGACCAGACAAAGTTTCTAAAAGTTTCCTATCATTTTCTTCAAAAAGTTTATTATTTGTTTTTTTATTTAAACAATGAATAACACCAATGCATTCGTCTGATACAATTAGTGGTGAACATAAAACTGAATATGTAGTAAAATTTGTTTTATTATCTAAATCAAAATAAAATTCTGCAATTTCTCTTACATCTTTTCTAACGTCACCAACTCTAATACATTTTTTCATAACAGCTGCCTTTCCCATTACACCTTGAGTAATAGGTATTTCAAAGTCTTCGAGATAAGCTTGATGTTTTGAGGCGATACATTGGAATGATTGATTTTTTTTATCTATTAAAAAAATATTTGCTGCTTGTGCATTGATTCTTTTTATAATTAAATCTAATGAATTATTTAATGTTTCTTTCAAATCAAGAGACTTTGCAAACTCTTGATTCATTTTAGTAACAAGTTCTAAATCTTTGCTGCTAGTATCGTCAATTTTAATTGTTTCCTTTTTTTTTGCCCCGAAAAACATGCTATTTATAAATTGATATTCGTTAGTATTTTGATATTTTTGAAATTGATGGAAATCATTATTCATGCGCCTAATTTCTATTTGCACCTTAATGATGCAATTCTGTTCGTACAATACTGCATTAATGGGCTCATAGAATTATCCTCTCAAATTAAACTATAAATTGTGTTCTATATTATAGTATTTATCATAGGAAGTATATGGGGGAGTTTTGCTAACGTTTGTATTCATAGAATGCCTATTGGTGAGAGTATTGTTGTAAAAAGATCTTATTGTCCAGATTGCAGATCAAAAATTAATTGGTTTAACAACATTCCTCTGATTTCCTTTTTGCTACTTGGTGGAAAATGTAAAAGTTGTCAGTCTAGTATAGATAAAAAATATTTTATAGTTGAAATTATAAGTGCTGTAAGTTTTTTATTTGTATTTCATTTTTTTGGTTTTACAATTACTTCTTTATTATTAGCGATACTGAGTATATTTTTTATCATAATTTTTTTTATAGATTTAAAACATTATATTATTCCTAACACACTTACTTTTCCATTAATGATAATTGGTTTTGTAAAATCATTTGATCCAAATTTAAATTTAGATCTATTTCCTAATTATCTTAATTCTTTAATTGGTGGAATTTTAGGTTACTTAGTTATCTGGTTAATAATTCTTTTTTATAAAAAAATAAAAAATAAAGAAGGAATGGGACTGGGTGATGCTAAGTTATTATCTGCAATAGGATTTTGGTTTGGGTGGATAAGTATTCCTTTCATAATTTTTTTATCATCGGTAATAGCACTTCTTGTTGTAACACCATCATTAATTAACAAATCAAAAGCACTATCCTCACAAATACCTTTTGGACCCTATATTGTTATAGGTTGTGTGTTATATTTATTTTTGATTGAATACATTTTTCAATTTCTAATTATATGAAAAAATTTTTTGTTACAATTATAATTGTTATAATATCTTTTTATTTTTTTATAGAATTTATTGGAGATAGATTAATTAAAAATGTTTTACAAGAAAATATATCAAGCTCATTAAATAGAGATATAACAATTGAAAAATTAAATATTAATTATTTAAATGGAAAAGCTAAAGCAAAAGGAATTAGTTTATTAAATAAAAAATTCGATGGCTATTTGATTAGAATTGAATTTATAGATGTAAACTTAGATGCATTTTCAATTTTTTCTAATGATATAATTATTAATGATGTCTTGCTTGAAAATATAAAAGTAAATTATTATTTTAATTTTGCCGAAAAGATAATTTCTGACAATGTACGTTCATTAAAGCAAGATATGGAAAATAAAAATACATACTCTGATTCAAATAAATTTTTCAATATTAAAAATCTAGATGTGAAAAATATTTCTTTAACTGCACTTTCACCTAATTTAAATATTGAAAAATCTATTACATTAAGTGATATGAATTTTAGTAACGTAGGTAACACTGACCAAAGTAAAGACTACAAAGATATATTAAAAGATATATTCAATGACACAATGTACACAGTTAAAGAAAAAATATTCAGTGAAAATTTTTTAGAAAAACTTGAGAACTTTGATCCAAATGATATTGAGAATAAAGTCAAAGATAAGTTAAAAAATAAACTTAAAAAACTTATCAATTAAGTGAATATTTTTTTATACATATGTATAATTATATCAGCATTTAATATATTTATTTTTGCTTACGCATATTCTTTAAAATTTTTTCCAATAAAATGGCGGAAGAAAGTTAATCAAGATACACTTGTAGGAATGGCAATAATATTTTTTACAATGCTAACTATGTTTGCTTGGATAATTTATTTTTATTACAAACTTAATATTTAGTAGTTTTCTCTCCAACTTCCTCTGTTCACACCAATTTGACCCTCATTAGACAGTAAGCTTATAAGTGTATCTTTTTGTTCGTCACTACTTGTTGTTATGTTAGCAAATAATCTGTCAGCAAATACGACTAGTTTAGAAAGTACTCCGGGTTGTAAATAATAACAACCAGTATCCTCATCAAAACCTGAGTTTTCAGCAAAAGTTTTTGTAGCACCATCAATATCCTCTGATGTATTTAATCCACACTCATCGTCGGCAGAACATACATAAGCGTCACCAACAGCACAAGATGATCCTAGAGGAGGTTTATAAACCGGGTAGTATACAGTGCCTTTAAAAACTGTAGGTGAAGCACTGGCTTTTTGGTAAAGGTTCTGAGTTAATTGTGATTGGCCGCCCTGTACTAGTGGTAAATCCTGGCTTTTATCAAAAGGCTTATCCAACTTAAATACCCAAGCATCTTTAGTTATTGCTGGACAATCACCCTGGTCCATTGTCTCATCCGCGGTATTAACACATAAAGGGTTTAAACGATAGCCATCGTCTTGATCAATTTTTCTAGCATTTAAAGCCTCTGTCAAAGTTCCTACACCTCCAGGATTTACTAATTTAAAGTTTGGAAAATCAAAATCTCTAATTCCATATAAGATATTATCCATACCTTTTGATCTTCGACCTATATCAGAAAAATCTCCTGTCGAACCAAACAAATATAAATTTTTTGTATCGCTTCCATAAGCTGCATCCATGCCAAAAAAGCTATATCTACCATTTTCGTCATTAGTATTCAGTGAAAATAAAGTTGTATGATCAAATAAATCGATCGAAGTAGGGTTTTGTCCTCCAGATGTGTCAGCACTAGTTAAATTAATTTTTGTAATTTTTCCCTCAAAGTCATTTACATAAACCATTCCTCCTCTCCATTCTGCTCCTCTAAATGTATCTGGAGTAATTAAAACAGGGTCACCTAGTATTGCATTTGGAATATCAGCATGAAGATCTCCATCGACATCTATAAATTTATTATTTATGTCAACTATTTCAATTAATCCAGCACCGCCTTGTGCTATTTTACCTGGATACAAAGATCCAGACTGCTCGTTCATGGTTTCTAAATCAATAATGTATACTGCAGATCCAACTCCTCCAAACTTACCAAAACCAGCGGGCATCACAGCAACATATTTATCATTATCAATAGTATCTGTGTCTCCTCCAACTGGGAGCCTAAATATTCTTGGTGTTGACCAAGTTTCACCCAATTTACTGTAATCATATTCAGGTAGTGCAGTTCCAACGTTTGGAACATTTATTTTGAAAAAAGTTGTCTCATCATCCTCTTTATTATCACCTTCACCGACATTGATTACCATATCCTCTGTGAATGTAATAGTTACTAGAGAAGCTTCTTGTGAAACTGAAGCCACAGTAAGTTTTTTGTCTTCTCCATCAACTAATTTAAAAACCTCTAAAGTTTCTGGATTATCAATGAATTCTTGTGGCATAGTGTAGCTAAAATTCCATACTCTTCCTTTATAACAAGCGTTGGTACCAGTAGAATAAAAATTAGCATCTGATACACAACTTCTTATAGCGTCTCTTGCTGTATAAATTTCATCATCACTATCATCTGCTGCTTCTGCAGCTATGTCTGTATCTCTTGCTACTGTGATATTAAATTGTGCATTTTTAGCTTCTTCAGAGTCGTTTATATCTATACTTCCTCCTGTGTAATCTAGATTTGTGTCTGGATTTTCAGTACTATTAACAATTTCACCATCAGCTTTTGCTATCATTACTTTTTGGTTAACAAAGTCATTATATATTGAATATACATGAAGAGGCTTTAATGGGTCTGTTATATCTAGAACAGAGTAACCTGCTCCACCTCTGCCATAAGGTATCATTAATATAGTGTGCCAAGACTTTGTTCCTACTTCAAAAGTTCCATCTGGTTTAATGCCAGATATATACATGTCATGAACTACTGGTGAGCCATCAACTCCGAATATTGCATTCGTTCCTCCTTTTTTAGTTCCTGCGATTCCTCTTAAGTTATCGTTTATTACCTCTGGCAATTTTCCTGCAACAAAAGGTGGAACAAAAGCCCATCGCTCAAGACCAGTTTCAGCATCAAATGCATGTAACATTCCATCATTTGCTCCAACATATAAAGTTCTTGGTCTAGTGCTAAGACTATTAGCCCAGGATCTGTACCCATTTTTTGCTCTAAAGTAAGCTTCTTGATTTGTACCGGTATATAAAGTATTTGCACTTGGAGCTCCGACCTCAACTATATTCGAATGATATATATCTCCTAACACTGAGTCTCTTATATTACCCTTGTCCTCACATTTTCCACCGTACACAAAATAATCTTCACCTCTAACAAAGTTAATCAAACCTTTGATATCATCAGAGTTTCCATTTTGACCTACACATGGAGTACCAGCATTATGGTGATCGCTAACTGTCATTCCCAAAATTTCAAATAAAGAATTTATTTTTTCAGAATTGCTCTCTACGAAGTTATTGTAATTTGTAGTGTAGTCGGTTCCTTCACCTGGTAAAACAGTCCAAATTTTCCTTGTGTTTGCTACAGCTTGTTCTTTAACTTTAATTGCTGCATCCCAATTATCTGGATGTTCCATGTTAACAATACCATCCGCAGAGACTTCGCTTCTCATTAAGTGCCCTACCCACTCTCCTCCTTTAATATACTCAAATTGTCCTTGATATAAATCTCCACCTTCTTGAACTGTTGCAGTTATAGATGGAGCTGAAAATGAAAGTCTAGTTGCTATAATTCGTTCAATCTCACTTTTTAATTTCGTCACTAATTCTTTTGGGTTTTCTGCCAGAATATATTGTCTACACTCTGGGTCGCTTTGTTGTGGAGTACCAAAATTCGGATCATCACAACTTCCAGCTTTTGCACCCTCTTCAAATTGTGTTATTCCCAAGTCGTCTATACCGCCCCCATAGGCAATAAAAATTGTTTTTACTCCTCTTGGTATTCCATCTTTATCAGGATTAACTCCCATTGCCTTTGTATCATTTCTTAAAGCTCTTATTTGAGCCATGGCTCTATCATGGTGAAACCACCTTCCGTCACCAATAACAACTACATAATTTAACTGGCATGGTGGTTTATCTTCACCAACGATACCTACATTGCCATCAAGAAAATATTTATATGCAAGTTGAGAAAATGCAGTTCCATCTGTTCCAAATCTTAACTCCATTCTATCCACTGCGTTTATAATTCTACCTGCTGTATTTGGTCCAACCCCTACCTTCAAACATGAGTTTCCATCACATTGAGTTGATCGTCCAAGTGGATGTTGTCCACCTGTCCAATTCCTATAATAATTACACTGATCGCCGCATCTATGAAATTTCTTTTTAGGTGTAGGCTTTGGACACTCTTGGTGACAAGACCTCTCACTAAAAGGAACCCACTTACCACTTGCACCCTTTTTATTTGGTACTGTACCAGCATTCCAGTATCCATAACCAAAGTATGCCCCACTAGTTAAAGAACTATCATTTACAACTGCTTTAATTGCGTCTCTCGCACCATCAGCTCTACTTATAATTGTTGAGCCCATTTCATCAACCCAAGTCATATTAGCTCCACTAATATCAAATTCTTGAATAGAGGTTTTTATACTTCCTACCCAAACTCTATCACTTGAAACATGCAAAGCCTTCGGTCGGACAAAGTAAGTATCATCAGTTGTAGAAGCAAGTGTGCCACTTACTCCAATAGTTTCTGTCCTTGAAATTTTATCAGCGCTAATCGAAAGTTTTTGAAGGGTATTTTTAGTTGAGCTTGTAGAATACATCACAGTTTCATCATCTGGATCAATTTCTATTCTTGTAGCTACATGGTAATCATTTCCATCTCGTAATCTTTTATAATGTTTGTGAGTTCCACCAGCTGTGGGACAATAAATTCCATCTTTTAATTCAAGTGGGAATTTATAGATTTCATCGTCAATGGTATGATAAAGATTTTTTCCATTATCCATCGTAATTGAGTCTATATCTGGTAATTTATCTCTGAAACTTGAAGCAACGGCATCAAGATTACAATTATCCGCAGCACCTGTTGTCAGATTCCTACTATAGAAAAATGGTTGATTATCGTACTGTCCGCAAACTTTTCTTTTTTTCTTCTTTTTTTTTCCTACTTGATCTACTCTAATACAATTTACATTTTCTCCAGTTGCAATGAGGTAATCATTACTGCCTACAGTCCTAATAGTAAGACCAAAAGCAGTCATTGCATCATAATCCCCTCCATCGCTTGCATCTCCTAATTCGTTTCGATCGATAACTTCTACACAACCTCCATCAGCATCAATTGCAACAATACTATGATAGTTAAAAGAAACTGCATAAATGACCTCTTTATTTGCTGGCGTGGTTCCTTTCACATTTTTTGACTTCGCCATATCCAATACAGTTCTAACTCTGGTATCTTGATTTCCCGTTTCAAGTTCACAAGATTTCATACTGTTTTTTCCTTGAAATACTCTATCTCCTATACCATCACCGTCAGGGTCAACAAATCCAGTGTCAAAATCTTCAGTAGCATAATCGAACTTTATAATTCCCCCAGCAGATTGTCCCACTAAGACATTACCGTCATCAAGTAAAACAACATCACGTGGCTCGAATATTGCTGCTCCACCAAAAGGTTTGTGCACCATACTGAGTGAAGTATCAAGCAGAATTAATATATTAGCTTTAACGTCTCCTGCACCTGAACCAGGTGGCAGTGACTTTGAAAAAGCATTTGGATTAGTAAGTATGGCAAATGTGAATAAGTAAAAAATTATTTTTTTAAATCTATTCATATAAAATTACCAATACTTCCTATATTCAGATTTAGTTATTATCAATTCTTCATCAATAATGGTGTTAAATTTTAATAACTTTTTATAATAATATTGTTTACCATTTTTTTGCCAAGCCACATGACCTAACCATTTAGTATCAAAAACTTCCTCTACCTCTTCTTTAAAATTGTCTTGAATATAATAAAATAAAAAAGATTTTTTATCTTTAATTTTAGAAATAGGGTTATTAGAGAGCAGCTTATAACCAAGAACAATTTCCGGCTCTTCACCTAGTGAATATATTCTAATTTCAGTCTCTTGTGGATGGTGATCTGGGCACCAATATTCAAATTTTGTTACAACAAAACCATAATTCAAACTTTCTGCCCCAAGATCATTTTCTAGCAATTCAATATTTTTTTCTACATCAGGCTCCCCCAGAATTTTAGTAACATTTGAAAAATTTTCCCCTATATCAAATTCTAAGTCACATTCTTCGGAATGCACTTGGGAAAAAATTAAAAATGTTGAAAAGAAGAAAGATAAGAATATTGTTTTTTTTTTCATAATATTATGTCGGCATTACAACTACATTTTCTAATGGTATTAAAATTTCAACATCACCATTATGTAATTCTCCAGCATTTCCAACTCCATAAAAGATTCCACAAGAATAGATTTTATATGCTGTACCTTGTGTGTCAACATTACTTGTGTTTGTTGCAATACTTGATCCATCATCCCTAAAAGCCGCACCCCCAATATTGATTATAAAATATTCATACGCAAACCTTTTAAGAAAATTAAATTCTGACATTACGAATTTTTGCCTACTTTTTGTATCACCTTCATTAATAATTACATTCTCACCATCAGTTTTAAATTTTGATGCACCTGCAGATGCAGCTGCACACTCAGAGTATGGGTCATTACACAACAAAGGTCCAACAATTTCTAAAAAGCTTTTTTGGATTGGAAGTTTCCCCGTGCCTACAACCTTTATGTTACCATCATCGTCAGTATCAAGATTTTTAAAACTGGCTAAACACCTCGAGTCTGACCTATTTACAGTTGTGTCATTAAGTGCTGGGCCTCTACTAAATGTATGTCTAAAATAACCACCTTCTTTTTCTTGATCGTATTCAGTTTTTTTATCATCCCATAAATCTTTTCTTACATTATAATCAGAAAGTGGACCTGGATCACCAGGAATATCACCCAAGACAGATCTGTCTGATGGCATAGAGTTCATCCAATGTCCGAGATAATTATCTAAAATCCATTTTTCACCTTCTATCAGTCCCGTCTCTGCAACGTAAAAAGTTTGTTGGTATTGATCACTGCTATTATTACTTTGGTGATCTCCAGATGAAATAACTATCAAAGAACCACCCATTAAAGACATTACTATTAAAAGTACAATAGATAAAATTAATGCGAATCCTTTTTCTTTATTTTTATTCATTTATTTAATCATCCTCCAAGATTTCTTGTATGCACTGTTAAAAATATTGAGTCTCTTTTATAAGCAGCTTGATCATCAGTAAATATTTCAGGTTCTCTTCCTAACGATAATATTTCTCTTGATACTCCTTGTTTCAAATTTTTAAAAAATCCAGTTTTACTAGCGGATCTAAAAGTTAAAGTCATATCAACAGATCGAATATCATAAATCTTATCTGGATTTTTTGGATCTGCATTGACAACTCGACCAAACTTATCTAATGCAACAAATGACATATCTGTTAAATATTCTCTTACTAATTCACCACTATAACAATCGTCGCCTGGACATTCGCTGCTGTCCACCACCCACTTTCCTTCACCTTCTCTATCACCAATCGCTTGTTTCCAATATTTCTTAGATCTAAAGACACCATAAAATTGGTCTCCATCTTTTTCTAAAGCTCGAGCAAAATATGATATCTTATATTTTTTGTAATATTGTTCCCCTGCAGCAATATTAGCTTTGGCATCAAAATCTCCGAACACAATATGTATTTGATCACAACATGAATTATTTACTTTTGTTGATGTATCAAGGATTGTATATCCTGGAGCCAATGGATCTCCAGTACCTGGTTTTTTAGTTTTATCGCCAATTGTATTTCTATAAATTACGATAGGTGCATGACTTTTTCTTTCTGATGCGTCTGTGTCTCCAGGAATAAATTCTAAATAATCATATCTTGGTATTTTTTCACCTTCAGGTCTTAATTCGTTTTCTTTATTGTATCCGTAATAATACTTATAGCCCGCCATCCTAACATCTCTCATTATCATTGAGACTATGTCTCTTCCTGATTTACTTATTCCTGCAACATCTGTAACACGTGAATAAGTATTATTAATTATTGAATAGGTTGTATACATGGCAGCTATAATAATTGAGGAAATAACAATACCTATCAGCATCTCAATCATAGTAACACCAGAAATTTTTTTCATTATTCCGCCATTCCCGTAAATGGACCATCACCTTTACCACCTGTATTGGTTTGATATTTAGGTTCATAGTCTGCTTGAAAATATAAAAATCTTCTCTTCTTTCCGTCATTTAAATTGAATTGAATTCTACCTACGTACATTCGTTCATCAAAAACATTATTATTTTGAAATTCACAATTATTTTTTGCCCAACGGCACATTTCAAACATTTTGATTGATTTTGTATCCTTTTGACTTTTACACTTTATTAATTGATCTTCTGATAAAATTGCATTCCATTTTAATATTTGATTACCCGCCGCACTAGTTGCTCCCCAAATAGAACTTTCATCTTTTTTATACAGTGCTTGTCTATTTGCCTTTGGAGTTGTCGAGCAATTTGCAATATTGATACCATCTGTTACACTACTTTTTGTTTTACTATCTGATCCGCACACTTGAGAGTCCTCTGCATAAGCAAGGTTAGCGTAAAACTCAACAAACTTAGAACATTTTTTTCTATCATCATCTGATGGCATATATGCTCTACCACCTTCATATATTAATGCTTTTTCATCATTTTCACTTACACCAACATAGGTATCTTTATAACCAAGTACTCCTTCAGCAATCATCCCGACTAAATGCCCAGCCTTAGATCTTTCCCCTGAAACATCAATAGAATTGACCGCATAACCAACCATTTGAAAAATCCCTATGAATCCTATACCTACAATTACACTTGCAACTATTGCTTCTAGTATACTCATTCCTTTTTCGTTCTTCTTATTGAGCAACCCAACCTCCTGTTTGATCTTCGCTTACTATTTTTCTTTCATTCCATTTTTCTAATTTTATATTCCCAAATCTTGACCAAACTATACGATAATCACACTGAGGACCTCTTGCTACTGCTTTTTCATCCTGCGGATTTTGATGATCATCACAAAATCCACCGGTACCATACAATAAAAAACTATTTTCACCTTCGAAATAATCTGAGGTACTATACCACCTACCATCCTTAGAAAAACATATCGCCTCTCTTCCTGAAAAATCAGTTGTGATACTACTATCTAATTCCACCTTGGACACCTCAGGTCTTTGCGAATCAAGACCATCATCATCCCATTGATCATCATTGTTTGGATCACATCTGTTTGCCGACACTCTAAAATCCTCATCAGTGGCAATTTTATCTCCTAAAGTATCAGCTGACATCCCTCTGGAAACAATACTTAGTTTATCATTACCTGAGTCACCAGGAGTAACTATTAAGACCTGAACAAAAGAGTATAAGCCTCTTTGAACTTGCGAGTTTATATTGTCGAAAACTCCTAGCGCCCTAAGCATATCAGACTTAACTTTTCGGCCTTTATTCCAATTATCTAAAGTTGGATATGAAATAGCTGATATTATGCCAACAATACATAAAACAACAATAACTTCTAAAGTGGTGAAGCCTTTATTGTTCTTTACCAGCGCTTGCATCTATTTTACCTGCTTTGACAAGTTCCTCTAATGATTTGGTCATTGTAACCATTCCATCTTTAACGGCGGTCTGCATGATGCTTGGTATTTGATGAATTTTAGATTCTCTGATTAAGTTTTGTATTGGAGCAGTACATTTCATTACTTCAAAAGCACCACATCGACCTTGACCATCTTTTGTTTTTAAAAGTCTTTGAGTTACAACCATTTTTAAAGATGTTGAAATCTGAGCTCTAATCTGTGCCTGTTGTTCTGGAGGAAACACATCAATAATTCTATTTATTGTGCTAGGTGCACCACTTGTATGTAAAGTTCCAAAAACTAAGTGGCCAGTTTCAGCAGCAGTCAAAGCAAGTGAAACAGTTTCCAAATCTCTCATCTCTCCTACTAATATAACATCTGGATCTTCTCTCAATGCGGCTTTTAATGCGCTAGCAAAAGACTGAGTTTGTTTTCCCACCTCTCGATGAGACACAATGCTTTTTATGTCCTTATGAATAAATTCAACTGGATCTTCAACTGTGATGATATTTGATGTTCTTGTTTTATTGATTTCATTTACTATCGCTGCAAGCGTTGTTGATTTTCCAGAACCAGTAGGACCTGTCACTAAAACTAAACCCTTATGCATATCGATTATGTCGTATAGCACTGGGGGCAAATCAAATTGATCCATTGTTGGAATTATACTTTCCACTCTTCTTAAAACTGCAGCAGGGCCATGAATTGTTTTATAAAAATTTGCTCTAAATCGTAAACCACTTAAAGTAACAGAAGAGTCAAGCTCATGAGTATCGTTAAATCTTTTCATTTCAACTTCGTTACAATTTGTTGAAATTAAATCTTGGAGATCTTGAGATTTCACCAATACTTCAGGTATTTTATGAATTTCACCTGTTTGTCTATAAGCTAACGGCCATCCACTTCTAATATGAAAATCTGAAATTTTTTTGTTATTTTTGGCAAGCTCTTCTAATTTTTCAAACATAAACAAATTTTATAATGTTATATAAAAAAATACAATATTTACTTAATTACAACTGACCAAAATAGGTGCTAAATTAATAAAAAAGATAATACAAAACCCAAGCAATTAAAGAATATTCAAATATTGATTTAGAAATTGATAATTGTCTTTCAGTGTATTTAGATTTTAAAAATTTACCTAAAAATTTAAATCCTAAATGGACAATTAATATTGAAAAAATAATTCCAATTAAAGTTAGCTGAATTGAAAAGTTTTTGTATCCAAAATAAACTGCAACAATAAAAGTCAACCACGAGATATTTGAAATAAATATCTTAAAAATAAGGCCTGTTTTTTTACTGAAAATTGATTGTGTTTTTATAATCGAATATGCCCAAACAATACCAACGATAAAACTAAAATATTTCAAAATCATTGAATTACTTCAATTTCATTAATGATACGAACTATTTTTTTTCCTTTGAGTACTGCATTGACTTTAGCACACTCATAATATGCAAATGAACTCTCTTCAGCTATTTGTTTTAACTCTAAACACTTGGATCTACTCTCAGTGTATAAATGTTCTTGTAATTCAAGCGGATCACCCAGATACATCATTAAGCCAATAACTTCATCTTCTTTTTCAAAATCTGATTTTTCTTCTATTTGAGCAACTTTGTCTTCAACACCAATTTCAAAATCCTTAAATGCAACGTAACCTTTGTAAACTATGAAAATTAAAATTAAATAAAAGATAATTTTAATTTTTCCCATTATTTAATTCCTTAAAAACTAAACAAACACCATTATTACAGTATCTTTTTCCAGTGGGCTTTGGTCCATCATCAAAAATATGTCCATGGTGAGCGTCACAATTCTTACAATGATATTCTGTTCTAGCATAACCTAACAAATGATCTGTTTTTGTTTCAAATACATCAGGCATTGATTGATAAAATGAAGGCCATCCTGAACCACTTTCATATTTTGCATTAGACTCGAATAATTTTATTCCACAGTTGGCGCAATGATAACTTCCTTCTCGTTTTTCATTATTTAATTCACTAGTCCCAGGTGGCTCTGTACCGTCTTCAAACATAACTAATTTTTGCTCAGCGCTAAGATTAGGGTTTTTTTTATTCATAACTATAATAATTTAGCACAGGATTGATGTAAAAAAGAATGTAATTCGACAAGCTTATCAAAATCTTTATTGTAACCACCACCTAAAACTCCACATAAAGGCACCCCTTTAGAGAAAAAGTTTTCTGTTACAATTTCATCTCTTTTTTTTATACCATTATCTGAAATTTTTAGTTTACCTAAACGGTCGTTTAAATGAATATCAACACCTGCAATATAGAAAACAAAATCAAAATTTTCCTCATTCAAATGATTTAAATAAAATTTGAGTAATTTTAGATATTGTTCATCTTTCATATTGTCATCAAGTTCTACATCAAGATCACTAATGGATTTCTTAGCCGGGTAATTTGTTTTTGAATGCATGCTAAAAGTAAATACATTCTTATTATCCTTAAAAATATCAGCACTACCATTTCCTTGATGAACATCTAAATCTACAATTAAAATTTTTCCTGCTAATCCTCGATCTAGTAAATATTGAGCTGCAACTGCTACATCATTGAAAACACAATAACCTGCTCCTCCCTCAAAATTAGCATGGTGACTGCCACCTGCTGTGTTGCAAGCAACACCATTATTTATAGCAAGCTTGGATGCTAGTACAGTTCCACCAGTAGCAACTAAGGATCTTTGAATTACACTATCAACTAAAGGAAAGCCAATTTTTTTTATTGTATTTTGATCTAACGTTTTATTTTTAACGTTTTTAATATAACTTTCAGAATGGACTCTTTTTAAAGTTTCATCAGAACAAGCATAAGGTTGATGAAACTTCTTAACAATTTTTTTATTCACAAGATATTTTGCAAGCTCACCAAATTTATTTATTGGAAATTTGTGGTCATCACCAATTTTTGCAAAATAATCTTCGTGATTTACAACTGGTAAATCCATTTACTCTATTATTCTAATTGGTTTTCCGTTGGTGCAGGCTTCCAATGACTCAATCATTTGATTATAAAAAATATTATAATTTTCTGCGGTTACATAGCCAATGTGTGGTGTGAGTAATGCGTTAGGCAAAAACCTCAATTTATTATTCTCTGGTAAAGGCTCCTTGTCATAGACATCAAGACCTGCTCCTGCAATCTCATTTGTGGACAAAGCTATGATTAAATCATCCTCATTGACTATTGGGCCTCTGGATGTGTTAATTAGATAAGCTGTTTTTTTCATTTTATCCAATTCTTTCAAAGTAATACAATCTTTATATCTCTCTCCACCATGTACATGTATGGATAAGAAATCAGAATTCTTAATTATATCCTCTTTGCTGCAAGGCAAAACATCTAATTCCTTACACTTGTCTAAGCTTAAGTTTTCACTCCATGCCATCACTTGCATACCAAATGCTTTGCCAATTTTAGCCACTTGTGAACCCACTTTGCCAAGACCAATTAAACCTAAAACTTTACCTTTAAGTTCTACCCCAACTGTAGTTTGCCAATATCCTTGATACATATTATCGATTTCCTCTTTCAAATTTCTTGCCAATCCTAAAATCAAACACCATGTTAATTCAGGTGTTGGATTAGGATTCATTTCAGTACCGCAAACTATTATTTTTCTTTTTTTAGTTGCCTCTAAATCAATTGACTTATTTCTCATTCCACTAGTAATAATAAATTTAAGTTTAGTTAAATTATCAATTAAATTTTTTGTTATTGGGGTTCTCTCACGCATTATTAATAATGCCTCAAAATCTGCTAATTGATCAATTGTATCAGCTTCATCAATAAACGGCTCACTAAATATTTTAATCTCATATTTCCCAGATAGTTTTTCAATATCAACAAATTGTTGAGAAACATTTTGGTAATCGTCTAAAATTGCAACTTTAAGCATTTTTAATTTCCTTATTAGATAAAAATAAACCTAATATAATTAAAATTGCTCCAATCAAGTGAAAAAATTGGAATTGCTCATTATAAAAGAAAATTGCCATCAATGTACTAAATAATGGAATTAAAGATAAAAATATACCAGCTCTGTTTGCACCAATGATGGAAACAGCACCTGCCCAACAATAATAAGATCCAATACTAGGAAATAAAGCTAAGAAAATAAGAATATAAAATAAGTTTTCATTTATTTCTATTCTTTGTCCTTGGGCAAACTCATACATAAATTGTGGAAAAATAAAAATTAATCCAAAAGTACACAAAATTTGAACTAAAGTGAGAAGAGGTAAATCAAATTTTTTTCTTTTTAAAAAAGCTGAATACAAGCCCCATGAGATAACACCTCCTATCATTATTAAATCACCTTTATTAAAATTTAATGAGTAAATAATTTCTAAATTTAATCTAGTGATAATTGATAAAATTCCTAAAACAGAAATTACAAGCCCCACAATTTGATACTTATTTGTTTTTTCTATTTTAAACAAAAAACATAATAAAATTATAATTGCTGGAATAGCTGTATTAAATAAGGAAGCATTTATTACTTGAGTATGAACTAATGACAAATATGTGAAAGAATTAAATAAACCTACACTTGTTAATGCTAAAAAAAATAAAAGTGGTAAATTTTCTAGAATAATCTTTTTGTGTCTAAAAACTTCATTAAAAGTAAATGGTAATAAAATAAGCCAAACCAACGACCATCGGAAAAAAACTAAAGTCATCGGCGGAATGTTAGAAAAAAAGGCTAACTTACCAACCACAAAGTTTCCAGCCCAAAATAAAGTTGCACACACGAGCATTACATATGCTTTCGTATTTTGCATGTAATTAATTAAATCTTGTTGAGCTATAAGGATCTAAATTTAGATTTGTATTTTCTTTAGCTATCATTCCGGATACGATCTTTCCAGAAATTGGACCCAAAGTCCATCCTAAATGATGATGACCAAAACAATAAAACACGTTTTTATATTTTTTTGAGGGGCCCATAACAGGCAAAAAATCTGGTAGTGTTGGTCTAAAGCCTAGCCACTCATCTTCATGTTCAGGAAGATCTCCTAGCATATACTTAGCATTATTAATTAAATTTTTTATTCTTGATTTTGAAAGAGGGTTATCTAAACCACCAAATTCTACAGTACCGACCACCCTCAATCCTTGCTCCATGGGCGTGATGCCAAAACCTCTATTAGAAAAAATTACTGGTCTACTTAAAAGATGATCACAATTTTTAAAATGAACATGATAACCTCTTTCAGTATCTAAAGGTATTTTTTCGTCCAAATTATCTGTTAGTTTTTTTGAGAAAGCTCCACAAGCAATTACAATTTTATCATAGGTATGTTTATCATTTTCAGAAACGATAATAGGCTTGTCAGTATCAAATTGAATATTTTTAATATTCTTTTTTTCAAACTTTCCCCCTTTTTTTAAAAATAATTCAAAAAATTTTAATAAAATTTTTCTTGGATTTCTCGCGTGTCTTGCATAAGGATAGTAAACACCTGCATGATAAAAAGGTTTAATATTTGGTTCTAAATCATGGATCTCATCTTTGCTAACTAATTGTTGCTTAACACCAAGCTCATCTCTTACTCTTATTTCTAATTCTCTACTTTTTAAATCCTTATCATTCCAAATATATAAAATACCTTTATTTTCAACCAATCCTCCTAATTCAATTTCATCAAATAGTTCATCATATGCTGGCAAAGCTAAATCTAAAATTTGATGCATATTTTTTGCAGTGTGCATCATTTTATTTTTAGTTGTGTTTAAAATAAATTTAAAAAACCATGGCAACATTTTTGGTACATAATTCCATTTCAATGCTAAAGGCCCAGTAGAGCTTAATAACATCGCAGGGACATCAGCAAGCACATCTGTTCTATTTAGTGACAAGGATGCATAAGGCGAAAAGTGACCAGCATTTCCGTATGAGGCTGCCGGACTACCTGGTTCGTCTCTGTCAAATATTGTAACGTTAAAACCTTTTTTTTGAAGAAATAATGCATTAGAAATTCCTTGAATGCCTGCACCTACAATTCCTATCTCTAATTTATTATTCATGAAAAAGTTATACAATTTCTCCTAAAAAAAAGTTAAGCGACAAATTATACTTAAGCAATCAATTGTTGATTGTGCACTCTTGCACTCATCACTATCCCAAAGCCTATCATTGTGGCTAACATAGACGATCCGCCGTAGGACATAATCGGCAATGGAGAGCCTACTATAGGTAGTAAACCTAAAACCATACTCATATTTATTGTAATAAATACAAATATTGCTGCACCGAAGCTATAACAAAAAATCTTTGCAAAATAACTTCTGCAACTCGTTCCGATCGCGACAATTCTGTAAATAATTACCGCATAGATTAGTAAAAGAATAACTGAGCCAACGAAACCAAATTCTTCAGAAAAAAGTGTGAAGATAAAGTCGGTGTGTTTTTCTGGTAAAAATTCTAAATAACTTTGAGTGCCTTTTAAAAATCCTTTGCCAAATAAACCTCCAGAACCCACAGCGATTTTTGATTGAATAATTTGATAACCTGCTCCTAATGGGTCTCTATCTGGATTTAAAAAAGTTAGTACTCTAAGTTTTTGATATGGTTTTAAAAATGCAATGATAAAGGGTAATGAAATTACGAAACCTAATAAAGTGTAAATAAAATATTTATGATTAACCCCAGCAAACCACAGAACTGCAATTCCGCTTATAGCAATAAGAACTGAGGTTCCTAAGTCAGGTTGTACTATTACTAATCCCATTGGTAAAATAATGATTATTAAAGATGTCAAAATTGTATAAATGGAATTTACATTTTCTATTTTCATTCTATGAAAATATTTTGCAAGACATAAAATAATAAAAACCTTCATTAATTCAGATGGTTGAAGATTAATAAAATAAAGATTAATCCATCTTTGAGATCCAGAGGAAGTTATACCGAACAAATAAGTTCCAATTAGCAAACCAATTATTACTAAATATGAAAGGTAGCCAAGTGCAAACCAATATTTGATATTTATAAAAGAAATTATTAACATCATAAGAATAAACACAACAAACTTAGTAAAATGGCTTCTGGTATGAAATAAAACTTCACCCCCGTCCGTTGAATACATTGTTGCTAGGCTAATAAAGCCTAATAACAAAATACAAAATAATAAAATGTAATCAAAATTTCTAAATTTTTGAAAGAAAGTAAATCTATTTGTAGTTAATCTAGTATGTTGGTACATTTAAATCTCTAAATATCTTTTATCATCCATTGATTGTCTTATTTTGTGACGATCAATAATTAATTTGAATAATTTTTTTGCCATTGGAGCAGCTGTAGTACTTCCATTACCTCCATGCTCAACAATTATACTTAAAGCATACCTTGGATTTTTATATGGCCCAAATGCAACATATAAAGCATGATCTCTTTGTTCATAAGGAATTTCAAAAGTTTTAAGTTCTAATTCTCTTTCCTCCTCCGTAATTTTTTTAACTTGCGCGGTACCGGTTTTGCCAGCAAACTGATATTTTGGATCATCAATTCTTGAACGATAAGATGTACCCATGACCTCATTAGTAGAACCAAACATTGCATCCTTTACAATCTTAATATTTTTTGAATTTTCATAGAGAGGCATATATTTATCGATAGGTTGATCTTTTTTTTCATCACCTACAACTAGATATGGATATATTTTGTGTCCTCCATTAGCAATTTGAGCAGTCATTAAACATAATTGAATTGGTGTGGTTTGAATATAACCTTGGCCAATTCCTGTAATAATTGTTTCTCCTAGCAACCATCCTTTTCCTAACGCATTTTTTTTCCATTGAGTATTTGGGATTAATCCTTTTTTTTCTATTTCAAATAAATCACCAAAAACTTTTTCTCCTAGACCAAACTTTTTGGCAGTTGCGCTTAATTTATCTACTCCAAGCTTTCGGGCTATTTCATAAAAATAAGTATCACATGATTGTTTCATAGCGTTTCTTAAACTCACATAACCGTGACCCTTCTTTTTCCAACAGTGATAAGTCTGGCCATACATCTCTGTTTTTCCAGTGCATTTGACTGTAAAGTTTGTGTTTATAATTCCATTCTCTAAAGCGGATAAAGCCACAATTGGCTTTATAGTTGATCCTGGTGAATAATTTCCTTGTAAAGTTTTGTTTACTAAAGGTTTCATAGGATCATTTCTAATTAGTTGCCATTCATCTTGACTAATACCAAAAACAAAAAGATTTGGATCAAATGAGGGAGATGAATGCATTGCTACGATTGCACCAGTATAAATATCCATAACACATATTGAACCGGCTTTTTCTTTTAACAGATCATTAGCTAATTTTTGAACTTCAGTGTCAATCGTAAGTCTCAAAGTTTTGCCTTTTCTTCCCTTCTGAAACTCTAATTGACTAATTCTTCTTCCATAAGCATTAACCTCATATCTTTCAATATCGTTTGTGCCAATTAGTTTTTCTTCAAATGTTTTTTCTAATCCAACTTTTCCAACTTTGAGACCCGGCACAAAATTCTTTTTAATCGACTCAGTTGTTTCAATATCATTTTGATTAGCTTGGCTGACATAACCTATCAAATGTGTAAAGTTTTCTTTAAAAGGATAATTTCTAGAAATTGAAATTACAGGCTTAACACCATTTAAATCATATAAATGATTATTAATTTTAGAAAATTTTTGCCAACTTAAATTATCTGAGACAATTAGAGTTTCCCACGGTTTGATCTCGTTTTTCTTTTTTAAGACCTTTTTAAATTCTTTGTCAGATAATTCTAATAAATCTTTAATTCTATAAATAACATACCTAAAATCATCTACTTGTTCTGGGATAACATGCAGTTGATACGCCTCAAAATTTCCAGCAATAACATTTCCAAAATAATCATGAAATTCACCTCTCACTGGTGCTAATTTCCATTCTCTAATTCTATTTTTATCTGAAAGAGTTAAATATTTTTTGTTTTCTTTTACTTGTAAGAAAAATAATCGACTGACTATTCCCACCATAATAAAAAATTTGAATGAACCTGTAATGAACATTCTTCGATTTATAGAGTTAAGCTTCTTTACATTGTCACTTGATGAGTTAATCATTTAAGCCTCTCATATAATATTTAAAGATCGACACAAAAATTATATAAAATGTGAAAGTAAAAAAAACGTTTACTAAATAAGACATTAAAATTAAATCAAATGAAAAAAATAATGTCAAAACTGTGTAATTTAGAGAATTTATTAAACTTATAATAAATAAAAAATAAAACCAATCTTTCACAGGATTTGGTCTAATTGTTATATTTCTTATGTAAGCTGCAGCAATACAAATTAAAAGATATGATAGACTACTGATACCTAAAGGTAATCCAACCACCGTATCATTGAATAATCCTGCAATAAAAACAAGAAAATAGTCAAAATGTTTAAAATCTTTTAAAGTGAAAAAAAATATTAAAATGAATGGAAAATTAAAAGAAAAATACTCAAGATTTAAGTAATTCAAATCGAATTCATTTAATACAGATATATATAAAGCTAATATTGGTAACCAAGAATATAACTTTAAAAATGAACTTTTTGTTCTTAGACTAACCATCATTTGCTCCTTTGCTTAAAACACACGACTTATACTCAAGAGTACCTACAATAAAGCCATCGGTATTCAAAAATGTTCTTCTACACTTATGTCCGTGCTTTAAATTAAGTTTGAGGAAATCTAATTCTTGATTATCAATATCGAATTGATTTATTGTTTTTTTTTGAGATAAAATCTGATTGTTAAGATTTGAGACTTTAAAATTTAAATCATTGATCTCGTTTTTTAAAATTTCATTTTCCTCTTGAAATTTTCTATTTGTCTCCTCAATAATTTTTAATTCATCCTCTAGAATTTTTAATTTTACATTTAAAGGATTATTGGTTTCATCATTATTTTCAGCTATCTTTTCTTCAGGTTTAATTATTTCAGTTTTAGTAATTACCTCGGCAAATACATATTTTAATTGAGTAAAATCACTATAAAACTCAACTTTATACTCATTAATGGAACCTCCACTGAAAGATTGCAATTTTCCAATAGGTACACCGCTTTTAAAAATTGCACCTGTACCAGAAGTATAAACTATACTGTCATCAACTAACGTATCTGAAAGACCTGATTGAATATATTTAATTTGACCATAGTCAGATCCTGAGCCTGTAACAATTGCTTGAATATTTTGCGGTGCAATAGTTACTGGAACATTCGAATTAAGGTCTGATAATAATAAAACTCTAGATGTTTTATAATTGACCTCAATTACTCTTCCAACTAAATACGATTGATCATAAATATTTGTTCCAATTTTGATTTTATCTTTACTTCCTTTGTTAATAATTATGCTCTTTAAAAAAGGACTATCATGATCAACAATTATTTTTGCTAATATCTTATCTGAACTCAGTGCATAATCGTTAATTAATTCTTTTAACTCTTTATTTTCAAATTGTATTATTTCATTAGATACATAATTTGATTTTAAGTTTTCTAATTCAATAATATTTTTTTTATATCTATTAAAAAAAGTTGTGTACTCAGATGTTTGAATAAAAGCATTTTTAATTAGATTTTCAGGTATAGAAACAATAAAGGAGGATCTGTATACAATCTCATTAATACCTACCTTAAGATATTTTATAATTCTAAAATCTAAACTTGATAGAACAATTACAAATATCGATATAGATAATAATGTCAGTAATGAAAATTTTTGCTTGGTGCTCTTTTTTAAAAAAGCAGATCTAATTGCAATTATAAAATCATCTCTGCTTGCTGCCATCGCTCTTAATATTCAGTCAACATCGTAGAGAATGTTTGCTCTTGATCCAAAGCTCGCCCAGTACCAATAGCTACACATGACAAAGGTTCGTCAGCAATATGAACAGGTAAACCAGTCTCTTTTGAAAATCTTTTATCAATATTTTTTAATAAAGCTCCTCCACCTGTCAAAGTTAAACCCATATCGACTAAGTCTGCAGATAATTCTGGTGGTGTACTTTCGAGTGCATTTTTAATACCCTCAACCATTTCTTTTAAAATATCATTTAAGGCCTCTGCAGTATCTTCCTCAGTTATATTTACTTCTTTAGGTGTTCCCGATCTTAAATCTCTACCCTTAACTGCATAAGTATTATTATTTGTCGGAATTGCAGTACCAATTTCCTTTTTGATTTTTTCTGCAGTACTATCTCCAATCATTAAATTATATTCTTTTCTCATATAATTTATCATCGCTGCATCCATTGCGTCTCCTGCTACTCTAAGTGATTTAGAATAAACTAAACCTCCTAATGACATAACAGCTATTTCACTTGTACCTCCACCAATATCAACAACCATAGACCCTGTTGCTTCAGATATTGGAAGATTTGCGCCAATTGCTGCTGCAATAGGTTCCTCAATTAACTGAACTCTTCTAGCACCTGCCGCTAATGCGCTATCCTGAATAGCTTTTCTTTCAACTGGAGTTGATCCTGTCGGAACACAAATTAAAATTCTAGGGTTGGCAAAAGTACTTCCTTTATGAACTTTTTTTATAAAATGTTTAATCATCTCTTCTGTAACGATAAAATCTGCTATTACACCATCTCTTAAAGGCCGAATGGCTTGTATGTTACCTGGAGTTCTACCGAGCATTGTTTTTGCTTCATCACCAACTGCTAAAACTTGTTTTTTTCCTGCTTGATCAACTATTGCTACAACTGAAGGCTCATTTAAAACAACTCCTTGACCTTTTACTACAACTAAAGTGTTAGCAGTTCCTAAATCAATAGCCATATCTTGGCTCCAAACTTTCTTAATTCTATCAAATATACCCATTATACTCCTCCCTTAATTTTTTGATGTTCGATATTTTTATAAAGCGATTTTTTTTCTCTTTTAATAAGCATTTTATTTAAAGCATTTAAATAAGCATTTGCGGATGCAACCAAAGTATCTGTATCAGCAGATTGCCCGACTGTCGTTCTGTCATTTTCTTCAATTTTTACACTAACAGTTGCTTGTGCATCAGTTCCCTCTGTTACAGCATGCACTTGATATAAAGATAATTTTACTTCATGAGGATAAAGTTCTTTAATACATTTAAAAATTGCATCAACAGGTCCATCTCCTGTTTGAGTAGTTTTTTTTATATCTCCAAAAACATCTAATGTCATATCTGCTCTTTGAGGTTCCCCTGTTCCAGCAAATACTTTTAAAGACTTAAGATTGATTGCATTAATTTTATTATCAATTATTAAACTATCATCAACTAAAGCGACGATATCTTCATCATAAATATGTTTCTTTTTATCTGCTAAAATTTTAAATTTACCAAACGCTGCTTGCACTACATCATCAGTCACATCCGCATAACCTAAATCGCTCAATTTATCTTTAAAAGCGTGTCTACCAGAATGTTTACCCATTACTAAAGATGTCTTTTTTACTCCGACACTCTCTGGAGTCATGATCTCATAAGTTTCTCTATTTTTAAGCATTCCATCTTGATGAATTCCAGATTCGTGAGCAAAAGCATTTTTACCAACGATTGCCTTATTAAATTGGACTGGAAATCCAGTTGCGTTAGAAACTATTTTAGAAGCTTTACTTATAAGTTCTGTTTTTATTCCTGTTTCATAAGGTAATAAATCATCTCTAGTTTTTATAGCCATAACTATTTCTTCAAGTGCTGCATTTCCTGCTCGTTCACCTATTCCGTTTATTGTACATTCTATCTGTCGTACACCTGCTGATAATCCAGATAATGCATTAGCAACTGCTAATCCTAAATCATTATGACAATGCGCTGATATGATGGCTTTATCTATATTTGGTACATTATTTTTAATAAGTTTTATAGTTTTTGCAAATTCCTCTGGAATTGAATAACCAACAGTATCAGGAATATTAATTGTTGTGGCACCACAATTTATTGCAAGCTCAATAGTTTTATACATAAAATCTAAATTTGTTCTTGTTCCATCCTCACAAGACCATTCTACATCATCTGTAAATTTTTTTGCGTAAGTAACACTTTCTTTAATTGCACCAAGCACCTGTTCATCCGTCATATTTAATTTATGCTTCATATGCACTGGGCTAGTAGATATAAAAGTATGAATTCTAAATCTTTTTGCAAACTTCAAAGACTCGTGACAAGCATCAATATCTTTTTTGGTAGCTCTAGCTAATCCACAAGGAATTGAGTTTTTTACGCTCTTACTTATAGCGCTCACTGCTTCAAAATCTCCAGGAGATGATATTGGAAAACCTGCTTCTATTATATCAATACCCATCTCATCAAATACTCTTGATATTTGAATTTTTTCCTCAACACTCATTGAAGCTCCTGGTGATTGTTCACCATCCCTCATTGTCGTGTCAAAAATGAATACTTTATCTTTATCAGCCATAATTTTTCTTAAGTGAAATATACAACCTCTCGTTTAGATTGCAAAATAAAATAGCTTATTTGTCCCAATTTGGAACTAAAATTTACTTCTTGTCACTATCAACTAATTTTTTCTTACCAATCCAAGGCATCATTGCTCTTAAATTTGCTCCAACCTTTTCAACAGGATGCTCAGCCAATTTAGCTCTTGTAGCAAGAAAGTTTTTTTGACCATTTTTACACTCTTCCATCCACTGTTTGGTAAACTTGCCCGATTGAATATCATCCAATACTTCTTTCATTCTTTTTTTGGTTTCTTCTTTGTTGATAACTCTTGGTCCTGATTGATACTCACCATACTCAGCAGTATTTGAAATCGAGTAATTCATATTAGCTATTCCGCCCTCATAAATTAAGTCGACAATTAATTTTACTTCATGAACTGTCTCAAAGTATGCCATTTCTGGTTCATAGCCAGCTTCAACTAAAGTCTCATAGCCATTTTTGATTAATTCTACTAATCCTCCACATAAAACAGTTTGCTCACCAAATAAATCAGTTTCAACTTCATCTTTGAACGTTGTTTCAATTATTCCAGATCTACCACCACCTACAGCTGAAGCGTAAGACATTGCGAGATCCCTAGCTTTACCTGATCCATTTTGATGAACAGCAAATAAACATGGAACTCCTCCACCTTTAACAAATTCACTTCGCACTAAATGACCTGGTCCTTTTGGAGCTACCATAAATACATCTAAATCTTCTCTTGCTTTAATTAAATCGTAATGAACATTTAAGCCATGTGCAAAAGCTAAAGAGGTCCCTTTTTTTACTCTTTGCTCTATATGATTTTTATAAATTGACGCTTGTAATTCATCTGGTGTTAGAATCATTACTACATCAGCCCACTCAGCTGCATCAGATAAATTCATTACTTTTAAACCTTTAGACTCTGCTTTTGGGATACTAGATGATCCCTCTCTCAAGGCAACAACAACCTCTTTTACCCCACTGTCTTTTAAGTTGAGTGCATGAGCATGGCCTTGGCTTCCATAACCAAAAATAGCAATTTTTTTATCTTTAATCAGATTTACATCAGTATCTTTTTCATAAAACATTTTCATAAGTTTCTCCTAATTATTAGTTAAATATTTTTTCACCTCTTGTCATTGCAACAGCACCAGTTCTTGAGACGCTTACAAGTCCGAGTTTTTTTAAATTTTTTGCCATTTTATCTATTTCTCTTCTTAAAGCCGTTATTTGAATAACATTTGATTTTTTTGTTTTATCCAATATTACAGCATCATATTTTTTACAAGCACTAATAGCTTTTTTGATTTTAGAAGAATTTCCAACAATCTTAAAAAGAGCCATTTCCTTAAAGATTACGCCTTTATCATCCCTTTTGAAATCAGCAACTTTATGAACCGGAACGAGTTTTTTCAGTTGTAGTTTAATTTGATCAATTACTTGTGGGGTTCCTGTGGTTACAATAGTAATTCTTGAAATATTCTTTTTAGCATCAACCTCTGCTACAGCTAAAGATTCAATATTATATCCTCTTCCAGAAAATAACCCTACTACTCTAGCTAGTACACCTGCCTCGTTATCAACCCAAACAACAATTATATGTGTATCTGATTTTTCTTTTTTAGTAGGAACGCTGTATGCTGATTTAGGATTTGCCATGACTAAACTAAAGCTTTGCCTTTTCCAGTAATTTTATTTTCATCCTTATCACTTGGTCCTAGAATCATTTGATTATGAGGTTTACCAGAAGGTATCATTGGAAAACAATTTTCGTTAGGATCTACTCTACAATCAAAAATTACTGGTCCATCAAATTGAACCATTTCGTTTATCTTTTCGTCTAATTCATCTGGTTTTTCGGCAATTATTCCTTTGCAACCATAAGCTTCAGCTAATTTAATAAAGTCTGGCAGTGCTTCAGAATAACTCTCAGAATAATTCTTTTCATGTAATAATTCCTGCCACTGTCTAACCATACCCATGTATTGATTGTTTAAAATGAATATTTTTATAGGTAAATTGTATTGAACTGCTGTTGACATTTCTTGCATCGTCATCAAAACTGAAGCCTCACCTGCTATATCGATAACAAGTTTTTTTGGATGGGCAATTTGAACTCCCACAGCAGCTGGTAATCCATACCCCATTGTGCCAAGTCCTCCCGAAGTCATCCACCTATTTGGTTTATTAAACTTATAATGTTGCGCTGCCCACATTTGATGTTGTCCAACTTCTGTTGTTATAAATACATCGTTATTTTTAGTGAGTTCATAAAGTCGTTGAACAGCGTGTTGAGGTTTAATTGTTTGATCACTATTTTTAAAATGTAATGAATTTTTTGTTCTCCATTTTTGAATTTGTTCCCACCAATTAGAAATATTTTGCTTATTCGATTTTTTGAAATCATGATTTTTTTTCTTAAAAGTTTTATTGATAGATTTTAAAACTTCTTTAACATCCCCAACTAATGCTAAATCAACTTTGATTATCTTGTTAATAGATGAAGGGTCAATATCTATATGAACTTTTTTTGATTTTGGAGAAAATTCATCTATCTTTCCAGTAATTCTGTCATCAAATCTTGCACCAATGTTTATCAAAAGATCACAATCATGCATCGCGTTATTAGCTTCGTAGGTACCGTGCATCCCAAGCATTCCTAAAAATTGATTATCATCTCCAGGATATGCTCCTAGTCCTTGTAAAGTTGATGTTATTGGAAAACCCGTTGATTGAACAAATTCTCTTAAAGCTTCACTGGCCTCTGGCCCTGAGTTAATTACTCCTCCTCCAGAATAAATTATTGGTTTTTTCGATTTATTTATTAATTGAATCAAATTATCGATATCTTTTTGTGAATAATAATTTTTTGATTTGCCATTCAGTTTTTTTTCAATTTTAGGTTTTGAATAAGTTGCTTTTGCAAACTGTATATCTTTAGGAATATCTACTAATACTGGTCCAGGTCTCCCAGTTGTAGCAACTTTAAAAGCTTCGTGAATAATTTTTGATAAATCTTTTATATCTTTTACTAACCAATTATGTTTTGTACACGGTCTAGTAATTCCAGTAGTGTCGCATTCTTGAAAAGCATCTGTACCAATTAAATGTGTTGGTACTTGACCTGAAATACAAACTAAAGGAACAGAGTCCATATACGCATCAGTTAAAGCTGTAACAACATTAGTTGCTCCAGGCCCGGATGTTACTAAAACAACACCAGGCTTACCTGATGATCTAGCATAACCTTCTGCCGCATGTCCTGCACCTTGTTCGTGTCTTACTAGGATATGCTTAATAGAACTGTGATTTTTTAATTCATCGTATATTGGTAATACAGCTCCACCAGGATAACCAAAAATATGCTCAACCTCTTGATCTTCAAAACATTTAAAAACAATTTCAGCACCTGAATATAATTTAGACATTTATGCAATCTAGCTGAAGTTGTCCTAATAGGTCAAGGCTAACTAGGAAATATCTATATTTTTTTTAAAAATACCTTAAGACCACTCGATTTGATTTTGTTCCAATCTGACATATTTCCTCTTGCCCAAGTGGTTTGTCTTTTAGCGTATTGCCTTGTCTTTATTGATATTTTATCAATTACGTCCTCAATTTTAATTTTTTTCATAATAAATTCTTTTATTTCGTTGATACCAATTGCTTTATTAGCGCTTTTTACCTTTGGAACTTTAAGTTTCATAAATTTTTTAACCTCACTTACAGCTCCATTATCAAGCATATCAACAGCTCTTTCTTTTATTCTAACTAAAAGATCAGTTCTAGGGAAATCAATATATATTTTAAAAAAATCATTTTTCTCAAATTCAGACTTAGTGTTTTTAAACCATTCATACATTGATTTATTAGTAAACTTTTTTATTTCATAGGCTCTAATCACTCTTTGAGTATCTGATTGAATTAAATGATTTCTTACCAGTGGATCTTCTTTAATTAATCGTAAAAAAAATTTTTTTGCACCAAGATTTTTATGAAGAGCTCTTATTTTTTTTCTAAATTGCACAGGTATTTTTGGGAAATTTACCAAACCTTCTGTTAGAGCTTTAAAATATAATCCTGTGCCACCTACTAAAATTGGAATTTTACCTCTTTTCTTAACCTCAAAAATTTTTTTTTGTGCAAGTTTGAGCCAATCACCTGTTGAAAAATTTTTCTTAACACTTTGAAATCCGTATAAATGATGTTTGATTTTATTAATGTCTTCTTTTTGGGGTCTAGCTGATAAAACTTTCAATTCTTTGTAAACTTGCATGCTATCTGCGTTAATTATCTCGCCATCTATTTTTTGTGCAAGTTTTAAAGCGAATTTAGATTTTCCTGATGCAGTTGGTCCATATATTAGAATAATTTTGGATTCTAAATCCATCGATTAATCTAATTTAACACCAATATATCTTCTTTGATTCTGGCTGTTATATATTACAAGTAAAATTGTTTTTTGACTGCTACTCAATACTCGTTTTACGATTTGAATTAAGTCATTAGAAGTTCTAATTTTTTTCTTTTGAGCCTCAAGAATAATACTATTTACCTCTATCGAATTTACCAAAGGACTATCATTCTCAATTTTAGTAATGACTAATCCAGATGTCTGATTTGGTAAGTTTCTTGTTTTAATATCATCCTTAGTAAGTTTTCTTACTGTAATTTTTAAATTTTCAATTTTTGTTTCTTTTAAAGTTTCTTTTTTTTCACTGACTTTAAAGTCTTCTGAAGTTTCTAATCTACCGAGTGTAATATTTTTAACTATTTCTTTTTTATCTCTCCAGATAATAACTTTAACATTTTTTCCAACTTCGGTTCTAGCAACGATAATTGGAAGTTCTTTCATCTGTTTAATTTTTTCACCATTAAACTCAAGAATAATATCTCCTGATTTAACTCCTGCCTTTTCCGACGGACTATTAGGAGCAACACTTGCAACTAAAGCACCTCTTGGTTCATCAAGTTTTTCAACCTCAGCAATTTCTTTTGTAACATCTTGTATTCTAACACCTAGCCAACCTCTTTTTGTTTCACCAAATTCGATTAGTTGTTTGATGACAGCTTTTGCACTGTTAGATGGTATAGAAAAACCAATTCCAATTGAACCACTTCTACCCAGTATTGCAGTATTAATTCCAATAACATCTCCATTCATATCAAATAATGGTCCACCGGAATTTCCAGAATTTATTGATGCATCGGTTTGAATATAATCTTCATATCTTGTTAAACCAATTGATCTATTTCTAGCAGAAATAATTCCAGATGTAACTGTACCTCCTAAACCAAATGGATTTCCAATGGCAATTACCCAGTCTCCTATTCTTGCTTTATCAGAGTCACCAAATTTTACAGGCGTAAATTTTTCATTAGTCTCTAATTGTAAAACAGCTATATCTGATAATGGGTCTGCACCTATTACTTTTGCTTTAAATTCTTTATCACCATTAACTCTGACAATGATGTCCTCTGCATCAGCAATTACATGATTATTTGTAACAACAATTCCCTTCTCATCAATAATAAAACCAGAGCCGAGTGCTGATGATTTTCTTTCTTGCGGTGTTCCAAATTCTTTAAACATATCTTCAAAAGGGGAACCTGGAGGAAATTGAAATGGAAAAGGATTTGATTGGGTTGTTATAATAGTAGTTGTTGAAATATTAACCACTGATGGCATTAATTTTTCTGCTAAATCCGCAAAAGAAGCTGGAGCCTCTCTAGATAATGAATTTAAAGAGAAGCTTAGAGTAAAAATAATACCTATAAATAATGTCTTAATTTTATTCATCTCAAGTTTTAATAAAGTAAACTATTATAAATCCTATAATTGCAAAAATTAATCCTCCAGTTCTTAATTGACTAGCTGGAATTAATTCTAATTTTTTAAGCATATTTTTCATTTTTGCTGGAAATATGGCATATAAAATACCCTCAATGAATAAGAATAGACCAAATGCAATGATCAATTCCTTCATATTAAAACTATTCTGTTTTTGGTTTGATGTTCCCAAAAAATTTAAAGAACTCACTATCTGGAGATAAAATCAATGACGTTTCTCCACCAATCAAGGCCTTTTCGTATGCTTGCATAGCTCTGTAAAAAGCGAAAAATTCTGGATCTTGTCCAAATGCACTGGCAAAAATATTGTTTCTCTTACCGTCCCCTTCACCTTTCATTATTTCCGACTTCTTTTGTGCATCAGCTAAAATAACAGTTACCTCTTTGTCCGCAGTCGAAGTAATTGTTACAGCCATCTCAGCACCTCTTGCTCTAAATTCTTTTGCTTCTCTCTCCCTTTCAGTTTGCATTCTTCTAAAAATTGCATCACTGTTAGCTTGTGGAAGATCTGCTCTCTTAATTCTCACATCAACTATTTTTATTCCAAAATTTTCAGCTTCTGTATTAACACCCTCTTGAATTAAAGCCATTTGTTTAGTTCTATCTTCTGATAGAAGAGTTTGTAATTCTTGTTGACCCAGAACGTTCCTAATTCTTGAATTTATAATTGTTGCTAATCTTGATCTTGCAACTCTTTCATTTCCAACAGAAATGTAAAATTTAAGTGGATCAACTATTTGGAATCTCGCAAATGCATCAACTATTAATCTTTTTTGGTCTGATGCAATAACCTCTTCAGGTGGTGTATCCAAGTTTAAAATTCTCTTATCTAAATAAACAACGTTTTGAATAAATGGAATTTTAAAATTCAATCCTGGTTTTAAAATTATTCTTTTTGGATCACCAAATTGAAGAACTATTGCTTGATTTACTTCTTTAACAATAAAAATTGAAAAGAATGCAACAGCAGCAAGTGCAACTAAAGCTCCAGCAATTATCTTTCCACCTTTCATATTACTAATTTACCACTTTCTTTTTTAATTCTGGTAAAGGCAAATAAGGAACTACGCCTGAACCAGCATTTTTTTCAATAATTACTTTATCAATATCAGCTAAAACTTTTTCCATTGTTTCTAAATACATTCTTTCCTGAGTTACAGATTTGGCATTTTTATATTCATTATAAATTGCAAGGAACCTGCTCGCCTCACCTTCTGCTTTTGCTACAACTTCTTTCTTATAAGCTTCTGCAGCCTGTAAAATTTTTGCAGCTTCACCCCGAGCTCTTGGAATTACATCATTGGCATAAGCTTCTGCCTCGTTTTTAGATCTTTCCATGTCAGCTCTTGCAGCCTGTACATCCCTAAATGCATCAATAACTTGATCTGGTGGGTCAGCTTTTTGAGTTTGCACCTGTGTAATTTGAATTCCACTAGTGTACTCATCTAAAATTTTTTGGATAATTTCTTGAGTATCAGTTTCAATTAGGGATCTTCCCTCTGTTAAAATTGGTTGAATATCAGACCTTGCAATTACTTCTCTCATCGCAGTTTCTGCTGCCGCTTTAACTGTACCCTCTGGATCTTGAATTTTAAATAAGAAATTTCCAGCATCTTTAATTACCCAAAATACTGAAAAATCGATGTTAACGATATTTTCATCCCCAGTTAACATTAAACTTTCTTGTGGCACATCAGCAACTCCGCCAGATGACGAAAACCCACTATCTCTTTCTGATCTAAAACCGATGTCAATTCTATTTACTTTGGTAACTTTTGGTGTCAGTACATTTTCTACTGGGAAAGGAATATGATAGTTTAATCCTGGTTGAGTAGTTTTAACAAACTTTCCAAATCTTAAAACTACACCTTGTTCATCTGGTAAAACTCTGTAAAGGCCACTAGCTAACCAAATAAAGCCTAGAATTAATAAAACTAATATTGCTTGTTTTCCTCCAGAAGAACTGCCGCCTGGTAAAAATTTTTTTATTTTCTCTTGAAACTCACGAATAATTTTATCTACGTCTGGTGGTGTTGGACCTCTTCCGGAACCATTTCCGCCTCCACTTCCTGGAGGTGTTCCCCAAGGACTTCCACCTCTTTGCTGAAAATCGTCTGACATATGGCAATCTATATAATGTCTTTATTTGGAAAAACAAGTTAAGATCCCTTTATGCCTAAAGAAAAACCAGAATTAAGTGACGCAATGCGTGCTAAAATGAGTAGAAAAACACCTGAGAAAAATCCAATTCAGGGTACTAAATTTACAATAGCAGTTTCCAGTGCAAAAGGTGGTGTAGGAAAATCTACTTTCGCAACGAATCTTGCTCTTGCACTAAAAAGTACTGGGTGCAAAGTTGGTTTACTAGATGCGGATATTTATGGGCCATCTATACCTAAAATGTTTGGCATTGATGAAAAGCCAAAAAGTGATGGTCAAAAATTAGAACCCGTTATGAAGTTCGATATTCAGTGTATGTCTATTGGTTTTTTAACTGATCAACAAACACCAATGATTTGGCGAGGGCCTATGGTAACTAGCGCCATTAAAACTTTTACACAAAAAGTAAATTGGAAAGATCTCGATTTCATAATTGTCGATATGCCTCCAGGCACGGGTGATACGCAATTAACTTTTTCACAAGAAATAAAAATGGATGGAGCAATAATAGTTTCAACTCCTCAAGAAGTTGCTCTTTTGGATGTTAAAAGAGGGATTAAGATGTTTGATAAGCTAGGTGTTAAGATTTTAGGCTTAGTTGATAATATGAGTTACTTTACTGGAGATGATGGAAAAAAATACCACTTATTTGGTGAAGGTGGTGTTAAAAAAACTGCTGAGGAATTTGACAAAGAATTTTTAGGTGAAATTCCAATTGATCCTAAAGTTGGAAAATTTGGTGATCAGGGTACCCCGATAGTTGAAGTTGATCCTAATAATAAAATTTCAAAAATTTATTTAGAATTAGCTAAAAAAATTAAGTCTAGTTTTGAATAAAGTCTTAGTTAATATTTGAAATTTTTACAAAAAGTCCATAATCAGGATCTTTTTTAAATAGATCATAATGGCTATCAATATTTATATTAAAGTTATTCAACTCTCTGTCGTGAGATAATTTAGCAGAAGTGTCTTGAATGGACATTGAATAAAGTGATCTACTAGAATTTTTATAGTCAAATGCAATTATAAAATTATCATTCTTGTTATTTTTAGCTTGATCTCTAGTGTATTTGGTCATTAAGGTTAAACCGTTATTTGAAATAAAATCAAACCCAATAGAACTATTTAAATTATGAGTAGAATTATTTATATCTTCCAGAATGTAACTACTTCCATCAGAGGTGTATGAAAATTTTTGTTTAGAAGATGGGCTCATATCAGCATAATATTCAAAATCAAAAAAAGGAATTATTGTTCCCATATTCAAATCAAATGTATTATCAATACTTGATCCTAAAGAAGTAATAAAATTTCCAACATACTGTTCTTGAAATTTTAAATTAATTCCCTCAGCACCAGCTTCTGTATATGCTCCGTAGTGTGTTAATCCATAATTTATTTTTAATTTTGGTGTAAAATTAAATTTATTATTTGTAAGAGTATCTCTTAAACTTAAAGACCCAAATAATTGTTCTCCATATCTTTCACCATTAGTCGAAGCGGAGCCACTATTATTTATTAAATCTGAATTTATAAAACTTAGGCCCATTAAATGATCAATAAATCGGTCTTCTCCTTTAGGTCTACTTTCATAAAAAGTTAAACTAAAAGAATTCATATCCAGTGCACTTCCAAGATCTCCTACATCAACATCATCACTACCAAATCTTAGTGCAATACCTCTCATTATATCATCCGCGCCCTTTTTGTCTGCTCCAAGAGTAATCGCAGAAGAGCTTAAATCTTTTGAGGAGGAATTAGATGTATCTCCAGATGTACCAATACTGATTGTACCTTCACTCCAAAATGACCAACCCAAATTTCCAGAAGTTAGTTCATTACTATTATCATTTGAGAAATAAAGAGGAATTAAACTATCTGATAAAGTATTTAACATTTCATTTTTAAATTGGAATTTGATGTTTTGATTAGTTAAATTTATTCTTCCACTATTTCGTCTTAACCATTCCATACGATTTAAAACTGGATAAGTAGTATGTTGTATCAATTTTTTTGATGCCTCTGACTGACTTTCTATTGAGGCAACATCATCTTTATTTGCTGTTGGATCAATACAATTGATGACACCAAAACCACAAGTTAAATCATATTCAGAAACATCTCTATTAGCAGTATTATTTTTTGAGTCTAAAACAAATAATTTAGAACCATCATCACTAAATGCAATTCCTGAAGGTTCATCAATTTCGTCTGAAAGGTCGTAACCCCCACTTTCAAGTGTTACATTAGATAAATCAAAAGGTGTACTTAGTGTGAATTCTTTAATTTTATCGGTGCTTTTTCCTGTAATGTACATTTTAGTTCCATCAGCACTAAATGCAAATCCTTGTGGTTGCCCATTTATTTTTGCTAAAGTTTTGCTGCTTGTTCCATTATATTGTTTTTGAAGAACTGCGTTTGAGAGATCAAAGGGACTACCCAATGAATATTGTTTAATCGAGTCAGCACCTGTCTGATCATAAATAAAAAGTTTTGTTCCATTCGTATTAAATGCGATAGCTACAAATTCCAAACCGTCCCCATTAAAATATGTATTCTGATGTACGCTGGTTGAAACATCATAGGCAGTTGATAAATTATACTCATTTATTTCTTCATCACCTGCTCCAGCAAGAAATAATTTTGTACCATCAGAATTAAATTTTATATCTGTTGCATCATCGTCTTCCGAACCATGATCATATTCATTAGAACTTATGGTAGCAGTTGAAATATCAAAAGCTGTAGATAAATCAAATTCAAAAATTTTATTTTGAGTCTTTCCAACAACAAACATTTTAGTTCCATCTGGTTTAAATGTTATTCCATGTGCAAGTCTTTGCGTAACACCTTTGCTGTCAACATATCCACTCACAGCTCCAAAAGCATTAACATTCAATGAGAGAAAAATGATTATGAAAGTTATTTTTTGTATAAGTTTCATTGATAGTTTATATTTTTTTTTGGTGGACTATATCAACTTATCTTTTAGATCAAAAGCAGTCATTAGCTCATTCCATTCTCGCTTAGATAATCCTGATTTTTCAGCATCAATTTCTTCCCCACTAATCAATTTTTGAATTATCTTTTTGCCTTTTGAGGACACTTCAGTTCCACCCACTCTATAATCCATAAATGCATCATATGTAATTGGTACCCATTTTTTTACTGTATCAAGCATAGCATCTGCATAAGCTCTGATTTCATATTGAGCGTGATGATCTGCTCTTAATCTTAAAAAATTCATTAAATTTAAAAGGTCTGTTTTCCAGTACCACTGCGTATAGGTGTTTAAAGTTAAATTCATTCTTGCAAGCTCTCTTGCTAAACCAACTTGTTTTTCATCAATTACTGAACCATCATATCGCTCGTTAAGCATAGTTTCGTAATTATCATAAGTTTGCTCAGCATCTTTTTTTAACAAATCTAAAACTTTTTTTGCTTGATCTCCTGTAAGTACATCGCCTCTGCCTTGTCTGTTACTTTGAGATTGGGCAGCTAAATTTTCAACAGTAGGTAAATAAAATTCTTTATCCAAAATAGAGTATCTTGCAGAATACTCATTTACATTCGCTGTTCTATGTCTGATCCATTGTCTTGCAATAAAAATTGGCAGTTTAACATGATACTTTATTTCACACATTTCAAATGGAGTGCTATGCCAGTGTCTCATTAAATATTTTATTAAACCCGAGTCTGTAGAAACTTTTTTTGTACCTTTGCCGTAAGAGACTCTAGCTGCTTGAACTATAGATGTATCATCGCCCATATAATCAATTACTCTTATAAAACCATGATCCAAAATAGGAATTGCCTCATATAAGATTTTTTCAAGCTCTGATACAGTAACTCTTTTAGTTATATTTTCTTGAGACTGTTGATCTTTAATTTCTTGTTGCTGTTCTTTAGTTAATTTCATGAATAAATTATTGAATCTTAAATAATTACTTTTATATTAATAGGGTTGGCTTGCCAACTATGACGATAAATGAATTTCGTAATAACCATTGCGGACGTGGGGGCAGTACCCACCACCTCCACCATTTACAACTTATGGGGGTGACATAGATTCGACGGGTGACTAAAGGCTATTCTTTCGTTCGGAATTGTACCTCCGTAAAGGGCTATTTTATAATTGCTAACGAAAGTTATGCACTTGCTGCTTAATTAACTATGTTAATTTTGTAGTCGGGGTTTGGGGCACCTGGCAACAGAACGCCCCTTATTAAAGGATTTCCTTATCCACACTTATTTTCTAAAAATAAAATTCAATGAAGGTTCAATGAAGTTTCAATGAAGTTTGAAAACAATATTTGATATTAAATTACTTTGGAGATTTACAAATTTAAATATCTCCTAAAACACCGATTTCCACAAATTTATAATCTTTTGAATTGTTTTAATTGCTCCTCAAACTTAGCACGATCTTTTTGTAATTTTTCAATCATCTTATAAAATTGCTTCATTTGATCGTTAATTACTTTATTATTGCGCTTAATTTCTTTTTTTAACTCATTTACTGAATTTTTAATCTTTTTATCTTTGAACAACTTATTCATTATTTTCTCTTAAGCTCTGCTTGAGCCGCGGCTAACCTTGCTATTGGTACTCTGTAAGGCGAACAAGACACATAATTCAAACCAGCTTTTGAACAAAAGTTAATACTTTTTGGATCACCTCCATGTTCGCCACAAATCCCTAATTTGATTTTTTTATTTTGTTCTTTTCCTTTTAGAACAGCTATTTTGACTAAATCTTCAACTCCTTCATCAATTGATACGAATGGATCAATTGAAAAAATTTTATTATCAATGTAATCATTTAAAAATTTTCCACTATCATCTCGACTTATTCCAAAAGTTGTTTGGGTCAAATCATTTGTCCCAAAACTAAAAAATTCCGCATGTTTTGCTATTTCTTTAGCTTTAATTGCCGCTCTTGGAAGTTCAATCATAGTGCCTACCAGGTAATCTACTTTAACTTTATTCTCTTTTTCTACTTGTCCAGCAACCCTAATCACTAAATCTTTCATAATCTTTATCTCTGCCTCAGTCGAAACAAGTGGTATCATAATCTCTGGAAAAGCAAATTTTTGTTTATTCTTCTTTAATTCAGTTAATGCCTCAAAAATTGCACGGCATTGCATTTCATAAATTTCAGGAAAAGAGATGCCCAATCTACAGCCTCTATGCCCTAACATAGGATTTTGTTCATGAAGTTCGTCAATTCTACTTTTTATATCGTTCAAATCTGTTCCAACTATTTTTGAAACTTCAGAAATTTCTTTTTCGGATCTTGGTAAAAATTCATGCAATGGTGGATCAAGCAATCTAACTGTGACAGGTAAACCTTGCATTATTTTAAATATTTCTACAAAATCTTTTTTTTGATGTGGCAAAAGTTTCTTAAGCGCTTTAGCTCTATCCTCTGAAGTTTTTGATAAAATCATTTCTCGAACAGATAATATTCTCTCTTCATCGAAGAACATATGCTCTGTTCTACAAAGACCTATTCCTTCCGCACCAAAATCTCTTGCCGTTTTTGTGTCTAATGGTGTTTCCGAATTTGTTCTTACCTTGAGTTTCCTAATATTATCTGCCCAACCCATTAATTTTGAAAAATCACCCGATATTTCAGGTTTTACAGTAGGTACCTCTCCTTGAATTATTCTTCCTGTAGACCCATCAATAGTAATAATATCACCTTCTTTAATTTGCACTAATGACGTTTTAAAAATTTTTTTATCATAATTAATGTCAATTTCACTTGAACCAGAAACACAAGGTCGTCCCATTCCTCTTGCAACTACAGCCGCATGACTGGTCATACCGCCTCTTGCTGTTAGTATTCCCTTCGCAGCATGCATACCTTGGATATCCTCTGGTGAAGTTTCAACTCTAACTAAAATTGTGTCTTGCATCATATCATTTAATCTTTCTGCCTCCTCGGAAGTAAAAACTACTTTTCCACTCGCAGCACCTGGAGATGCGGGAAGTCCACTTGCAATCACTCTAAAATTGCTTTGCTCATTCAAAGTCGGATGTAATAATGTATCTAGAGAATTGGGGTCAATTCTTAAAATGGCATCTTTTTTAGATATCAACTTTTCTTTGACCATATCTACAGCAATTTTAACAGCTGATTTAGAAGTTCTTTTGCCAGATCTAGTTTGCAATATCCAAAGTTTATTTTTTTCAACTGTAAACTCTACATCTTGCATATCTTTATAATGTTTTTCTAATTTTTTTAAAATTTTATGCAATTCCTTGTAAACTTTCGGCATTGACTCTTCCATCGATGCCTCACTAACTCTAGCCTCTTTCTTGGCTTTTTTTGTGATGTATTGAGGCGTTCTTGTGCCTGCAACTACATCTTCTCCTTGAGCGTTTATAAGATACTCACCATAAATATCATTTGATCCATCTGATGGATTTCTTGTAAAGACTACGCCTGTAGCACAATCATTTCCCATATTTCCAAAAACCATAGACTGAACATTTACTGCAGTACCCCATTCAGATGGAATCTGATTTAATTTTCTATAAATTTTTGCACGATTACTTTCCCAAGATAGAAATACAGCACTTATAGCACCAAACAATTGTTGATGAACATCTTGTGGAAAATCTTTTTTAGATTTTTCTTTAACTGTATTTTTGAAATCTTTAATTAGCCCATCCCAATCTTCCTCATCTAAATCAGTATCTAAAAGAACACCTTTTGTAAGCTTATAATTTTCAATTAATTCTTCAAAATGATAACTTTCAACACCCATAACTACATTGCCATACATTTGAATAAATCTTCTATAACTATCCTTGGCAAATCTTCCATTTGAGGTTTTTTTAGCAAGCGCAACTACTGTCTTATCATTCAAACCAAGATTTAAAATTGTATCCATCATACCAGGCATTGAAACTCTAGCTCCAGATCTAACTGACAAAAGAAGAGGATTTTTTAGATCACCAAATTTTTTAGAAACATTTTTTTCTATTGCTTTAAGTTCTTTCTTAATTTGGCTAATCAATTTTGAATTTAATTTTTTTTTATCTTTATAAAATATTTCACAAACTTTTGTAGATATTGTAAATCCAGGAGGCACTGGTAAGCCCATTCTACCCATTTCAGATAGATTTGCCCCCTTACCTCCTAAAAGATTTTTAGGGAACTTTATCTTTTTTGTGTCTTTAGACTTGAAGTTTAAAATCAACTTATTCATAGCTTGCTTTTAATAATTGAAAATTTATAAAATTTGAAAAGGTTTTACATAACATATTAATAAGTTCCAAACGATTTTTTCTTAAAGTTTCATTTTCCTCATTCACTTTTACATTATCAAAAAAATCAAAAACTTCTTTTCTCGCGTTAGCTAAAATTGACAAAGATTTTTCATAATTTTCATCATTGTTAACAGCAGAAAAGTAATTTTTAATTTCATTAATTTTTTTATATAAGTTTCTTTCAAAATCAGTTTTGAAAATTCCAGGATCCGTCGAATCATCGATTTCAATTCGATTATTTTTCATCTCATTTTCCAATATGCTTGAAGCTCTTTTAAATGTTGAAATAATATCTTCTCCAATTTGATTATTAATAATTTTATTTAGACATCTCGCTTTATCATAAGATGAGTATATTTCATTTAAAGAAAATGATGAAACTATTGCCTCAATTATGTCGTATCGAATATCCTTTTCTTTCAAATAATATCTAAATCTATCTTTTAAGAATTCATTCAATTCTTTTTGCAAATTTTTGTTATTGAAATTAAAATTTTGATCCTCATATAAATTTGTAGAATAACTCAATAAGCTATTTATTTTTAAATTTTTTTTATTCTCAATCAAAGTTCTAATTATACCAAGTGCTATTCTTCTAAGGGCAAAAGGATCTTTTGAGCTTGTAGGTTTTTCATTAATACCAAAAAAACCTACTAAAGTGTCCAGCTTATCTGTAATCGATAATGAGACACTAAATAGATTTTTTGGAACATTTGAATTTAATCCTATTGGCAAATACTGCTCTGCTAATGCTAATGAAACATCTTTATCAAATCCCTGATAAGCTGAAAAATATCCACACATTATACCTTGGAGTTCAGGAAATTCACCAACTATTTCAGAAGTTAAATCTGTTTTACAAATTGAAGCTGATAATTCAACTTTCTCTTTACTGATTAATAATTCATCCGAAATCATCCCACCAAGCTTTCTCATTCTTTGTACTTTATCAAAATAATTTCCAAGACCCTTGAAAAAACTTATAGATTTTAGTTCTGAGATTTTTTTAACTAGATTATGAGATTTATCTTTATTCCAAAAGAATTCTGCATCATTCAATCTTGCTTCAACTACTCTTTCATTACCTATTTTAACTAGACCTTTATTATCTTTAATATTTGAGACAATCAAAAATTCATTAGTTATTTCATTTTTTTCATTAAAAGTCGGAAAATACTTTTGATGCGACTCCATTGTTAAAATCAAAATTTCTTTAGGAATTGATAAAAACTTTTTATCAAAGTTACATAATAAAATATTTGGGCTATCTACCAAATTAACAACTTCTTCCGTTAATTTAGAATTATTACTTATTTTAAGTCGTTTTTTATTTAAAATCTTTAAAAAATTTCGGTTTATTATTTTAAGTCTTTTATTTTGATCAATATATATCCCTTGTTTTTCAAAAAACTTTTCATAAGTTTTAAAATCATAAAATTTTTTTTTCTTTTCCTCGAGATCCTTATCTATAAAAGTTGAGTTTGAAGAGACAAGATGATGAAAATCAAAATTGATTACATTTTTATCAAATATTGATAAAATTGATTTTAGAGGTCTGCCCCAACTTAAGTCATATTCACCCCATTTCATTGACTTTTTCCATTGATAGCTCTCTAAAATTTTTGGGATAAATTCTTTTAATAAATCATGAGTCTTTAGTGATTTTGATTTTGTTTTATAAAAAAAAAATTCACCTTTTTCAGTTCTTTTTTTAAATAAATCTACTTTATTGATATTTTTAGATCGGATAAATCCCTCGAGAGCTTGGAGCGGGGAGTCAACACTTGGTCCTCTAATCTCTTCAGATTTAATATTAATAAACTTATCTAAACCCTCAAAAACTACAACAACTCTGTTAGGACAAGATAGAGAGAAGCTTTTTTTGGATTTAATAGATTTTTTATTAAAAAAAGTTTTGAAGTCATCTAAAATTTTTTCTCTAAAACTTTTTTGAAGTCTGGCTGGAATTTCTTCACTAAAAAGCTCTAAAAAAAATTCTGACATTCTATTTTTGTGTATTAATCCAGGTTTCTGCTGCTTGTTTAGTAATCTCTCTTATTCTACTAATGTATTCAGCTCTTTGTGTAACACTAATTACACCTCTTGCATCTAATAAATTAAATATATGGCTTGCTTTTAAACATTGATCATATGCTGGTAAAGATATTTTTTTTTCAACTAATGATTTTGCTTCAGATTCAATCATTTCAAAAATTTTTAAAAGATTTTCTGTATTTGCATAATCAAAATTATATGCAGAAAACTCTTTTTCAGCTTGATGAAAAACTTCTCTATACTCTACTCCATTATTGTTCCAAACTAAATCATAAACGTTTTTTTTCTGTTGCGTAAACATACAAATTCTTTCAAGTCCATAAGTTATTTCAACTGAAACAGGTTTACATTGGAAGCCTGCCATTTGTTGGAAATATGTAAACTGTGTAATCTCCATTCCATCACACCACACTTCCCATCCGAGTCCAGCTGCTCCAAGAGTTGGACTTTCCCAATCATCTTCAACAAATCTAATATCATGATCTTTGTGATTGATGCCGATCACTGATAAACTATTTAAATAGAGTTTTTTAATATTTGATGGAGATGGTTTAATTATCACTTGAAATTGATAATAATGCTGAAGTCTATTTGGATTATCACCGTACCTACCATCTGTCGGTCTTCTTGAAGGTTGAACATAAGCTGCTTTCCATGGTTTAGGTCCAAGAGACCTAAGAGTAGTAGCTGGGTGAAATGTTCCAGCTCCAACCTCCATATCATACGGCTGTAAAATAACACAACCATGTTTACTCCAGAACTTTTGTAAATTTAAAATTGTATCTTGAAAAGTTTGAAATTTAGGTTTTTTTCGAATTTTTCTAGAGACCATATTTCTGCCAAACAGATTTTTCATCTAATATATTTGCAAATTGATCAACGTTTTCGGTTGACGATGACAGCTTTCTACTTAACCAACTTTTAGCTTTTTCAAATCTTTTAATAACTATATCCTCTCCAAATTTTTCTCTCAAAATTTGATTTGCATTACCAATTCCATCAATCAAACCAAGATCCATTGCTTTAGTACCAGACCAAAACTCACCTGAAAATAATTCTATTTCTGATTTCTTTAATTTTGAACCTCTACTTTTTTCAACAACATCAATAAAGTTTTTATGTAAGTCTAGCTGAATACTTTTTAATCTTTCGATATCCTCTTTTTTTTCCTCTTGAAAAGGATCTAAAGTACTTTTATTTTTTCCAGCTGTATAAATTCTTCTTTCAACCCCAATTTTTTTTATCAATTCTGTAAAGCCAAATGAAGAGTAAATTACACCTATTGATCCTATAATTGAGCTAGAATTTGCAAATATTTCATCTCCCGCACATGCAATTAGATAACCTCCAGATGCTGCTACATCTTCTGCAAAAACTATCACTTTTTTTTTATTTTTTTTTGCTTGTTGTTTTATAAAATCATAAATTAAATGTGATTGAACTGGTGATCCCCCTGGTGAATTAATCGTGATTGCCACACACGGAGCTTTTTTTACCAAAAAAGCTTTGGAGATGATCTCTTCTTGACTAGATAAATCCAAGCCTTGTTTAAATTTGCCTACATTGCCAATGATGCCACTTAACTTAATATGGGGAACTATTTTTTTCTTTTTTAAAAAAGAGAACATACTAAACCTTTATAGAATTTTTATATGAATATAAAGACACCTTATAATTGAAGATTTAGGTGCGTCAATTGATAAGTGTCAAAAGAAACTTTTTATACTAATTTGCACTTTAAATGGGTAACGTAATTCAATTAAAAAATAAAATTAATAATTCATATTTTCAACTAAAAAATTCAGTTGAAGATAGATTGATTTTAGTTGAAGAAAAAATAAACTCCAAATTAGAGAGTAATGTAGACTTAGTTCAGAGAATGACAAATTACCACCTTGGTACTGGTGGAAAAAGATTAAGAGCTTTACTAACTCTAGGTTCTGCAAAATTGTGTGGATATACAAAAGGTACCAGAGATATAAATTTAGCTGCTTGTGTAGAACTTATTCACTCTGCAACTTTGATGCATGATGATGTAATTGATAATGGATCTATCAGAAGGGGAAGAAAAACTTTAAACAAAGTTTGGGACAACCATTCCTCTGTTTTAGTTGGAGATTATTTGCTTAGTAGATGTTTTGAAATGATGGTAGATGACGGAAATATTGAAGTCTTAAAATTATTGTCTTCAACTTCTTCTAAAATTGCCCAAGGTGAAGTTCTACAATTACAGCATAGAGGTGAGGTAGACATGTTGGAGGAAACTTATTTAAGAATAATCTCTGCAAAAACTGCTGAATTATTTGCTGCAGCTACCAAAGTTGGTGCGATTTTGTCAGATATGACAGCAAAGGAAAAGGAAGCTTTAGAATTTTATGGAAGGAATTTGGGTTTAACGTTTCAAATAGCTGATGATACTTTAGATTATAATTCTGGAACAAAATTATTTGGAAAAAAAATTGGGAAAGATTTTTATGAGGGTAAAATTACTTTGCCGATAATCTTGTTATTTCAAAAAGCAAACTTAAAAGAAAAAGAAAAGCTTAGAAATATTTTTTTAAAAGATAGTAGAGATGAAAATGATTTTAGTCATACAATGTCTTTAATAAAACAGTACGAAATTATTAAAGAATGTTATCAAAAAGCAAATCATTACATAAATTTATCATCAAACTCATTATCAATATTTAAAGATTGTAACGAAAGAAATATTCTAGAAGATTTAACTTCATTTAGTTTGTCTAGAGATTTTTAGGGACTTAGAAGATTTTTTGTCCAACTACCATCTTTATCTAAAGAGTACTTTAGCCTCTCATGAATTCTATTATCTCCATCTAACCAAAACTCAATTGTGGATGGTGTTAGATTCCAGCCTGACCAGTGACGTGGCCTAGGTACATTATTTTTATTATTATATTTTTTTTTATAATTCTCTAATGCATTTAAAAGTTCATCTCTATTTTGTAGAATGCTACTTTGTTTTGAGGCCCAAGCACCTATTCTGCTATCATATGCTCTAGAATTATAATACTTGTCAGCGGTTTGATCGTCTACTTGTTTCAATTTACCAACTATTCTTATTTGTCTTAGTAAACTTTTCCAGTGAAAACACATCGTAGCATTTGGATTTTCTTTAATTTCATTTCCTTTCTGACTATTTAAATTTGTATAAAAAACAAAACCATTTTCACTATGACCTTTAAGTAAAACCATTCTTACTGAGGGAATACCCTCTTTATTTGCAGTACCAAGTGCTAAAGCATTTGGATCGTTAATTTCTTTTTTTTTAGCCTCCTCAAACCATTTTTGAAATAGTTCAAAAGGGTTATCTAGATCTAAAAAGCATTTATTTAGCCCTAGTGAATTTTTTTGATTCATAATTTAAACAAAATAATCTATACAATATAAATAATGTCATTTAATACTTTTGGAAAGACTTTTCGTTTCACAACTTGGGGAGAGTCCCATGGTCTAGCTATTGGTTGTATTATCGATGGATGTCCACCATTAATATCATTAAAAGAGGCCGATATTCAAAAAGAATTAAATAAACGAAAACCTGGCCAATCTAAATTTACCACTCAAAGAAAGGAAAGTGATAAGGTTCAAATTCTTTCAGGAGTTTTTGAGGGAAAAACGACAGGGACCCCAATATCATTAATAATTTACAATGAAGATATGCGATCAAAGGATTATAATGATATTAAGGATAAATTTAGACCAGGACATGCCGATTTCACATATTTTAAGAAATATGGAATTAGAGACTACAGAGGTGGTGGTAGATCATCTGCTAGAGAAACGGCTGCAAGAGTTGCGGCTGGTGCTGTGGCAAGAAAAGTTTTAGAAAATAAATTAGGAAAAAAATTTAAAATCTCTGGAGCAGTGACTCAGCTTGGAATACTAGGATGTGATACAAATAAATGGGATGATAAAATAATTTCTAAAAACCCATTTTTTTGCCCAGATAAATCAATGTTAAAAATTTGGGAAAAATATTTATTAAGTATAAGAAAAGCTGGCTCGTCATGTGGGGCAATAATCGAGGTAAGAGCTAATGGTGTTCCTGCAGGATTAGGTGCGCCTATATACTCAAAATTAGATTCTGACATAGCTTCAGCTATGATGAGTATAAATGCTGTAAAAGGAGTTAACATTGGCTCAGGAATGAACTCAGCTCAATTGTCAGGTGAGGAAAATTCAGATGAGATTTCTCAAAATAGAAATAAAACAAAATTTAAGACTAATAACGCTGGGGGTATTCTAGGAGGTATTTCTTCGGGTCAAGAAATAATTGTTTCTTTTGCCGTAAAGCCAACTTCTTCAATTTTAAAAAGTAGAAAAACAATTAATAAGTTTGGAAAGAATACAAGTATATCAGTGAAAGGTAGACATGATCCATGTGTTGGTATTAGAGCTGTGCCAGTAGGCGAAGCAATGCTTTCATGCGTTTTATTAGATCATTATCTTCTACATAAAGCTCAATGTGGTTAATTTTTTAATTTTGTTTTTTCAGAACTATATTAGAATTTAGTAAGTCTAAAACTTTATCTTCAATTGAAACTGAGTCAAGATTTGCTTTTTTGTACATTTCTTCTGGAGTATCTTGATCAATAAAAATATCTGGCAATGTTAATGATCTAAATTTGAGATTAGAGTCCATTAAGCCTTTTTTTGTCAAAAAATC
>CACEDG010000008.1 GCA_902558225.1 uncultured Pelagibacteraceae bacterium
TTACTCCCTATAATTGGAGCAGTAGGAGGAATGGTAGTACCAGCGTTAATTTATGTTTATGTAAATTTTGGTGATAGTGAAACACTTAATGGATGGGCTATACCTTCTGCAACAGATATAGCTTTCTCTTTAGGTGTCTTATCATTATTGGGGAAAAGAGTTCCATTATCTTTAAAAGTTTTTCTAACTGCATTAGCTATTATAGACGATTTGGGTGCAATACTTATTATTGCAATATTTTACTCAGGTGACTTGAGTGTCAAATATCTAAGTTTAATGTTGTTGGCTTTTATAGTTTTATTGGTAATCAATAAATTTAATATTAGAAAATTTTTACCTTATCTAATAGTTGGTATTTTTTTGTGGGATTTTACTCATAACTCAGGAATACATGCTACAATAGCTGGTGTCTTATTAGCTATGACAATACCTCATAGAAAAAAAGAAAAAGATTTCTCATTATTAATTAAAATTGAACATGCTATCAGTCCGTATGTTGCTTTTGGAATTATGCCATTGTTTGCATTTGCAAATGCAGGCGTTTCGTTGGAGGGTCTTTCTCTTACAACTTTATTAGATAAAGTACCATTAGGAATCGTACTGGGACTATTTGTCGGCAAACAACTAGGTGTTTTTGTCTTTTCTTATATATCAATTAAATTAAAAATTGCCCAAATGCCAAGTAATGCTAACTGGTTTAACTTCTATGGAGTTGGTATTCTTACAGGTATTGGTTTTACTATGAGTCTGTTTGTTGGAAATTTAGCATTTGTTGAAAATATGCAATATATGGATGGAGTTAAAATTGGCGTTTTAACTGGGTCATTATTATCCACTTTAACTGGATACTTTTTAATATTACTTACACCTAATAAATAATTTATTAAATGAAAAAAAAGATATTAATATCACTTATAATAATTATGTTTTTTTTTTAAAAATTCAGCAATGGCAGATTATGAAAAAATTTTCTTTGATTTTAAAATTGAAAGTATAAACGGAGAATTGATTCATTTTAATGATTATAAAAATAAAGTGATTTTAGTAGTAAATACAGCAAGCTACTGCGGTTTCACAAAACAATATGAGGAATTACAGGAACTTTGGGATACATACAAGTCGCAGGGATTAATTGTACTAGGAATACCATCAAACTCATTTAATCAGGAAAAAACAAATAATTTAGAAATTAAAAAGTTTTGTGAAGTTAATTTTAATATTAACTTTCCTCTTTCAATAATTACTGAAGTGAAAGGCAAGAATGCTCATGATTTATTTAAATGGGCAGAAAAAAATTATGGTAAATCAGCTGTTCCTAAATGGAACTTTCATAAGATACTAATCAACAAAGATGGTAAAATAGAGGACACGTTTGTATCTTTTACAAAACCGATGTCAAAAAAAATAGTTCAAAAAATTGAAGAAATTTTATAGTTTCAATGTAAGTCCATCATGTGCTGGAACAATATTTTTTGGAAGTTGTTTTTTAAGAATTTTATAATCTAAAACTGGTGATAAATTGGTTAATATCGCTTTTTTTGGTTTAAATTTTTTGATAGTCAAAAGTGAAGTTTCAACATTAAAATGTGAAGGATGATAATTATACCACAAACAATCAATTATCAAATACTTTAAATTTTTAAAAAATTTTTCATCTTTTTTATAAATTTTATTTACATCACTGATATAGGCAATCTTATTATCAATAATAAAACAGTTTGATTTTACCATTCCATGTTCAACTACAATAGACCTAATTTTTACTCTTTTATCTAAGTCTTTTGTATAAGTATTCTTCTCCAATTTATTCAACTTAAGTGTGGCAGGATATTCATTTGAATAACCCTTAAAAATATAAGAAAAATTTTCTTTTAAATATTTTGAGGTAAACTTATCTGCATAAACATTGATAGGTCTCTTATTATTTATATAAAAAGATCTTAAATCATTTATACCGTGTGTTTGATCAGCATGCATATGTGAATATAAAACTTTATCTATTTTTTTTATTTTATGTCTTAATAATTGTTGACGTAAATCTGGTGACGTATCCACTAAAATATTTTCATCAGAGGTTTGTATTAGAGCTGAGCATCTAGTTCTATAATTCTTTTTATTTTTTGGATCACAATTTCCAAAAAAACCGTCTGGTCTTGGTACACCCATTGAACTACCACAGCCAAGAATTATAAATTTCATAATTCTAATTAAAAAAAAGTTTATTAAAATTATCTGAAGTAGATTTTATAAGTTCTGATTTACTCACATTCATAACTTCAGCTAGTTTTGTAGCAGTAAAATCAATAAAAGAAGGTTCATTTTTTTTTCCTCTATTTGGAACTGGCGCCAAAAAAGGACTGTCTGTTTCAATCATAATTCTATTTAAAGGTATAGTTTTAAATGTTTCTCTTAAATCATTCGAATTTTTAAATGTGATTATACCACTTGCAGAAAAATACGAATTTAATGTTAAAAGTTTTTCAGAAAACTCTTTAGACCCAGTAAAGCAATGCATCAGAATTTTAATGTTATCGTCTTTATATTTATTTAGTATTTCAAAAGTTTCATCTTCAGCACTTCTAGAATGAATAATAAGGGGAACATTAGTTTTAACTGCTGCTTTAATATGTTCCTCAAAACTAGTTATTTGTTTTTCTTTTTCACTATTATTGTAATAAAAATCAAGACCAGTTTCTCCTATCCCAATTATTTTTTCATTTTCACGCAATTCTTTAATAATTAATTCAGATTTGATTAAATCTTTTGAACTTTCATGTGGATGAATACCAATAGTTCCATATATCATTTCATCTTTATTAATTAATTCTTTAACTCTAGAAAAACTTTCAAGTGATGTTGAAATTGTTAGTAGTTTCTTAATACCAACTTTTTTAGATCTTATAATGACATTTGATAAGTCACTTAAGAGAGGCTCATAATCAAGATGACAGTGTGAATCAATCATTATTTTTTTCAATTTTTTTAAAAAGAATATTAATCTTTTCTATTTTACCACCTTTAGATAAAAATTCATTATTTTTAATAGAGTCAAGTTTTATATCTTTGTCAGACAAATTAAAAATTTTTAATGCTTTTAAAGAAGAATTAGGGATAATTGGGTAAAGTAAATAACTTATTTTTCTAATTATTTCTAAAGATGTATAAATAATAGTATTTAATCTAATTACATCATCTTTTTTTTTCCATGGTTCTTGATCATTGAAATATTTATTAACTTCAAATAATGAATTTACTATATAGTCTATATAAAAATTAATATTTTGTTCATCAATATTTTTTCTGATTTTATCTAAATTATCTTTGTATTTATTAAGAATAAATAAATCTTCTTTTTGAAAATTTATATCGCGTGGAATGACTCCATCACAATTTTTGTGTGCAAAAGCAGTAACTCTTTGACATAGATTTCCGTAATTATTGGCTAAATCACTGTTAATACAATCCTCTAACCTTTCTTGAGAGATATTCCCATCATTTCCAAAAGAAACTTCCTTGATCAAATAATATCTTAAAGGATCTAATCCATATTCATTAATTATTTCTATAGGATCTAATATATTTCCTTTTGATTTAGACATTTTTTCCTCACCAGATAAAATCCAACCGTGTCCGTAAACCCTTTTTGGTAAATCTATTTTTGCTGCTAATAAAAAAGCAGGCCAATAAATAGCATGAAACCTTAAAATATCTTTTCCAATAAGATGAATAGATGCAGGCCAAAATTTTTTATACAAGTTATCATTAAGGTCTGGATAATTTAATGCACTTAGATAATTTGTTAAAGCATCTAACCATACATAGATAATATGTTTATTATTGTTTGGCACAGGAATGCCCCATGAAAATGTTTTTCTACTTATTGATAAATCTTTCAATCCATTTTGAACAAAACTAATTACCTCATTTCTCCTAGACTCTGGCAAAATAAAGTTTGGATTAGATTTATAAAATTCTAAAAGAGGCTTTTCCCATTTTGATAACCTAAAAAAATAAGACTCTTCTTCTATCCACTCAACAGGAGATTTTGATGAAATTGAAAATTTTTTTCCATCAACTTCCTCTATTTCATCATCATTATAAAAAGCCTCGTCTGAAACAGAGTACCAACCAGAATATTTTGATAAATAAATATCATCGTTTTTTTCAAGTTGATCCCAGAGATATTGAACTGTTTTTTTGTGACGCTCTTCCGTTGTTCTTATAAAATCTGTATTTGATAGATTAAGTGTATTTGATAAATTTTTAAATGTCTTGCTTATTTCATCACAAAATTGCTGTGGATCTTTATCTGCTTTTTCAGCTGATCTTTGTATCTTTAAACCATGTTCATCTGTGCCAGTCAAAAAGTGAACATCATATCCATCAATTACTTTAAATCTTGCAAAGAAATCAGCTACTATACTTGAATAAGCATGCCCCATATGAGGTTTTGCAGAAGGATAATAAATTGGTGTTGTTATATAAAAATATTTAGACATTTAGGATTTTAGAATCAAGCTCCATAAATAAAGATTCTTCATCAAGATTAAGTTTCTTCGTATTTCCAATTTTCTTTGAAAACTTTTTTATAAAATTTGAATTTTCAATGTTAATTTTTTTCTTTAATAAAAGCTCAACAAAATCATAAACCATATATCTTATTGGACTTTCTTTTTTATAATAATTTTCCTGAATAATAAAAGTTAAAAATTTTTCTAGGTTAATTGTCTTAAGATTAATTTTGTTTTCATTTGAAAATTTGACTAAATTGTAAATTTTTCCAGGTGTAAAATAATAATCTAATAATTCTTTATTAATCAAATCAAAAGTATCAGTATCTATAAGCTTGTTAGCAATTGAATAACTCTCTTTATTTGTCAAATCTATTTTGAAATTTATACATCTTGATTTTAAAGTTGGAATTATTTTTCGATTATTATTAACTAATACAAAAAAGCAGTTTATCGGGGGTTCCTCAAGAATTTTAAGTAATGCATTTGTTGAATTTAAATTAAAAAATTCAATATTATCAATCAAAATAAATCTTGGTTTAGAGTTAAAAGATGATTTATTCAAATTAGATATCATATTTCTAATTTGAGCTATATCGATGATTTTTTTTTCACTCATAATATCTATTAAAATAAAGTTTGGATGAGAACTATTTTGAATTAGTTTATATGATTTATTGTCTGAGTTAATCTTATTGTTCTTAAAGTCATAAGAATAATCCTCGTCCTTTGATAAAACGTAGTTAATTAAATGAAAAGCAAGTGTGCTTTTACCTATACCTTTATAGCCGGATAATAAAATCTTATTAGGTAATTTATTCTTATTGAATAAATTAATGAATTCTTGAAAATAAAAATCTAAACCATAAAGATTTGTTTGATTTGAAGGTTTTAAACTCATTTTATTATCTCATTAATTTTATCAATTATAATTTTTTTTATTAGTTTTTATATCCAAATTAGAGTCAATAATAAGATATTTATCTTTTTTCTTTTTAAAAATTTTTAAGTAACCATTTTGTATTTTCTTATAAAATTTATTTTTAAATTGATCATACCTATTCAATTTTTTTCTCTCTTTTAATCTTTTATTCATATTTTTAGTATTCACAATATTCAAAAAAGTAAAATCTGGTTTAAAGTTTTTAAGTAAAAATTTGTGAATTAATTCTATAATTTTTAAGTCTATACCTTGACCATAATGCTGATAAGCAATTGTAGAATCTAAAAAACGATCTATTAATATAATTTTCTTTTTATAATTTTTTTTATAAATTTCTACGTTTTCACTTCTAGCAGCTAAATAAAGTAATAGATCGGTTTTTTTATTAAAATGTGATTTGTTATCTAAGATTAGTTTACGAATTTTTTCAGAATTTTTACTACCTCCAGGTTCACGTATGAAAACATGTTTTATCTTTTTGGATTTAAGATATTTTGAAATAAAATTAGCGTGTAAAGTTTTTCCACTACTCTCTGTTCCTTCAAAAACAATAACAGGTTTTTTAAACATCACCCCAAATTAGATAATTTATAGATTTCATTAATCTTGAGAAGATGTTAACTTTTTTGACATCTTTTTGAGATAGCAGATTATATTCACCAATTTGTTCTTGATCGTATATGATTTTTAATTTTGCTAAGATTTGATCTTTTTTTATAGGAGCTTCGATTGGTCCACTATATACAACCTTTATCTTAAGTTTTCTTTTCTGTCCTTTTTTAATAATTTTATAAATGTCATTCTTTGTGTAAACATCAACTGTAGACTCTTTTCCTAACCAAACATCAACTTTATCTAATGGAACTTTAGATTTTGAAATTTCAACCAAATCAAAATTTGTCAATCCGTATGTCAACAATTTTGAACTCTCTCTGGATCTAGAGGACTTTGTTTCAAAACCGCTGCCGACAGCAATCAGGCGCCTACCTTTTCTCTCAATTGATGAAGCTAACGAATATTTTTCTACAGCTAAGTAACCTGTCTTAATTCCGTCTGCACCCATATTTTTATATAATAATGGATTTCTGTTACCCTGGGTTATTGGATCTCCTCCCGTTCTATCCCAAGTAAATTCAGTTTCTGCAAACCATTTATAATATTCAGGATGATTTTTTATCAAGTAATTTGACATGATCATAATATCTCTAACCGTTGAGTAATTATCTGGATCATTTATTCCTGATGAATTTGCAAAATTTGTATTTTCCATACCAATTTCTTTAGCTTTAGAAGTCATCATAATAGCAAACTCTTCCTCGGTACCAGCTATACCTTCGGCTAAAGCGATACAAGCATCATTTCCAGAGGCAACAATTATACCTTTCAATAAATCCTCAACAGATACCTCATCTCCAACCATCACAAACATTGATGAATAACCAGCAGTAGATAATCTCCAAGCTTTTTCAGAAATGATAAATTTTTCGTCTAAATTTAAATCACCAGATTTTATCAAATCAAAAGCAATTATACTTGTCATAATTTTTGTCATTGATGCAGGATAAATAGATCTATCTGGTTCCTTTTCATATAAAATTTCTCCAGACAGATAATCTTGTAAAATTGCTGTTCTTGCTTTTATTTCAATATTGGCATTACTACCTAATATAAAAAAAATTTGGGTAATAAAAGCAATTATAAATATTCTAAGCATTTTTTAATATTTCTAAGTTTTCAAAATTTAAAGTACTCATTTTTTCAAATGAATTTTTCAGACTTTTTATATCATTAAAAGGACCTATTAATACCCTATATTTTGTGTTTGATAATTTTTTAATAGTTAGATTTTTAATCGAGGCCTCAACTTTAATTCTATCTACCATAATTTTTGCAGTATCTAGATAATAAAAATCAGCAACCTTAATTGAATAATTAAAAGTTTTTTCATTTTTTTGTTTCTTTTTTTTTGACTCATTTAAATTTAAATCATTTATTTGTATTCCGTCTACAGGAGCTTTTTCAGCAACAGACCTTTCTTCTTCAAACATTTTAGCTTTTTTAGCAACAAAAGTTGAATTTTTTGGAACTAACATTATTTCAATAAAAGGTTCATTTAAATTCAACTCTAATTCATCAGCTATTCTTTTACTTAATATTGAATTATAAAAATTTGAAAATTTTACTTTATTAGATTTGACTTCAGCAATAAGAAATTTTCCATTGTTTGGATTAGAGATTTTTACAATAGATCTTTTCTTTAAAGATTGATGAAAAATATTTAATGATCTTTCCTCTAATTTTTTTATATTATTCAATTCAGATGTATAAATAAGAGCAAAACCTGAATTAGTATATCTTTCTTGAAATTCTATATTTAAATTTTTTGATTGTGGTAATTGTTTACAACTTAAGAGAGTAACTGAAAGAAAAAATATTATTATATAATTATAATTCATTTCTAATACTTTCTTTCAAAGTACAAACCGCTAAACCAAATCTAAGTGATCTATTCCATTTGAGAATTATTTCATAATTTTCAAATACAATATATGCAGGGTTTAAAGTTTCTGAATTTGGAACAATATCTTTATCAGGAGTAATTATAGCAACTAATAAATTTTCATTAATAAAATCAAAATTATCACGATTGGAAATAAATTTTTTGAAATATTTCAATTTTTTTTTATTCTTAAGTTTTTTGGCTGAAACATTTAAATATTTTTTTGGAATATTTTCTTTTAACGATATTTTGTAAAAACAGTGTGAATTACTATTCCACCCCATTTTTTTCAAATAATTTGCTGCTGAGGCGTATGCATCTTTTGGATTTTTCAAATCAATATAATTATCACTGTTAAAATCAATCGCATGATTTTTTATTGTAGATGGCATAAACTGAAAAAAACCAAATGCTCCAGCCCAAGATCCGTAAAGTGTTTCATAATCAATTTGTCCTTCATCGATAAGCTTTAGTAAAATTAAAAGTTCGTTTGTGAAAAAAGCAGATCTTCTCTTATCAAAACTTAAAGTAGACAATGACGAGAGAATATCCATCTTACCTACATAAGTACCATAATTTGTCTCAATGCCCATTAAAGAAAGTAGTAATTCCTTTTCAATTGAATATTTCTTTTCTACTTTATTTATTAATTCAATATTCTTTTTATAAAATTCTAAACCTTTTTTAACTTTTTTTTTTGATGTTCTCTTAGATACATAAGTTTTTGTATCTTCATAAAATTCTGGCTGATATCTATCATATTCGATTACTTTTGGTAAAAATTTGACATTATTCATTGTTAAATCAAAAGTTTTTTCTGAAATACCATTTTCTATTGCTAAAATTCTAAAATTTTTTTTCCACTCTAAAAATTTACTCTGATCATCCGCTAAAAGTTTGGTGAAGGAAAATAGAAATACTAATAAAAAAACTTTAATTTGTTTCATATAGATCTTTCAAATATATAATTACAGCAAACCAAATGATAATAAAACTTAGAAATTTAACCAATGAAAAATCTTCTCCATAATAAAAATAACCTAAAATAAACTGTAAAGTCGGTGTAATATAAAAAATCATTCCTGTTGGACCTAATCCAATTAGCTCAACACCTCTTACATATAGGAACAAAGGAATCACGGTCATAGGACCTGCCAAAAGTAAATAGAAACTTAACCCAACATTATTAAAGTTAAAATCATTTAAACCATTATGAGCAATTATATAAAATGCAATTACTGCAAAAGGGAAAATGTACAAACTTTCAATCAGTAGACCAATATCAGTATCGATTTCTATTTTCTTTCTTACTAAATTATAAAATGCCCAGCTAAAAGCCACTATAAGACCGACCCACGGTAATGATTTGAGATTGAACAAAATTAAAATCATTATTGAAATGAAAACTAAGATAATTGAAAAAATTCTTTTACTATTAAGTTTTTCTTTAAAAAATATATATCCTAAAAGAACACTAATTATAGGCATAATAAAGTATCCAAAACTTGCATCTATAATTCTCTCTGAAGCAACTGCATAAATCCAAATTGACCAATTAATAAAAATTAAAAAACCGGATAGAAATAATGCAATTAATTTTTTTTTATCTTTTATTTCATTAAAAAATTTTTTCCATTTAGATAAATAAGTTGTAGTTAATATCAACATTATTGCTGTCCACAAACATCTATGAACAACTAATTCAGTATGACCAATAAAAGATACTGATTCAAAATAAATAACTCCAATAAATCCCCACCAAAATGAACCTAATGAAGTTAGAATTAAACCTTTGCTAAAGTTATTTTTCATATTTATTAAATGATCAAAATATCAAGAGTAATTAGACTATTTTATAGTTGAATTAAATATTTTTAATTATAAAAGCTTTTACAAGGAGAGATGGCTGAGCGGTTGAAAGCACCGGTCTTGAAAACCGGCAAAGGGGCAACTCTTTCCTGGGTTCGAATCCCAGTCTCTCCGCCATAAAGTTACTTAATATTTAAAGTTTTTAAATAAATTATTAATCTTATTATCCTCAAAATCTATATTTGTTTCTAAGCCATTATAAAAATTGTAAAGATTGTTATCATCGATTTCTAAAAGTTTGATTAACTCATCTAAATCTTGGTAGTCTAATTGATCTAAATACTTTTTTGTAAAAGCACCCAAAAGTTTATCCATTTCTTTTGTGCCGCGATAATTTGATCTGTAAATAATCTTTTTTTTAATTTGTTCTATGTCAACAGTCATAATAAGAATATAATATCAATTAATGGACATTAAAAGAAATTATAAATACTTATTGTCTGATCTAAGTTCTATTAAAGGAGTTGGGGTTAAAACTACAAATTTACTTAAGAAAAAAAAAATAAATACTATCTTTGATCTATTATGGAAATTACCAAAATCTTATATTGATCGAAGTTTATCCTATAAAATTAAAGACTTAAAAGTAGATGAAACACAGACAATAACCATAGTGCCTCAAAAATATTTATTTCCAAGAATTAGAAATTTACCCAATAGAGTTCTCTGCAATGATGAGACCGGTGAAATAGAATGTGTTTTTTTTAATAGTTATGAGGGATATATCAAAAAAATATTACCTATTGGGAAAGAAGTTACAATTAGTGGTAAAATTAAATTTTTTAGAAATAAATACCAGCTTACAAACCCCAAATATATATCAGAAGACTCATCTTTAATTAAACAAAAACATAATAGTTATTCATTAACCGAAGGGATTAGTGAAAAAGTTTATAATAAAATCATGCTACAAGTGATAAATAATTTACCTCAAATTAATGAGTGGCATTCTAAGAAAATATTAAAAAATTTTAATAATATAAGTTGGAATGAATCAATTAAAAAGTTACATCAACCAGAAAATATTGGAAAATTTAAAGAAAACTTTTATCAAAGACTTGCTTTTGATGAAATTTTCTCAACTTTTTTAGTCAATTCTGAAGTTAGAAAAAAAATCAGAAAAATCAAAAAAACAAAAAAAAAAATTGAGACTAAAGAACAAAATAAAATAATATCTAAATTGGATTTTTCTCTTACAAATGACCAAAAGAAATCATTGAGTGAAATTAATAAAGATTTAGGTTCTGAAAATAAAATGTTTAGATTACTTCAAGGTGATGTTGGAAGTGGAAAAACAATAGTATCTTTATTATCTGCTTTTAATACCATCAATTCGGGCTTTCAAGTAGCGGTGATGGCACCTACAGAAATATTAGCAAGACAACATTTTCTACTAGCTAAGAAAATATTTCCTAAAAACATAAGTATTGAATTACTCTCTGGTAAATCTATATATAGAGATAAAAAAGATATATTAAATCGTTTATTAAAAAAACAAATTGATATAATTTTTGGAACTCATGCTTTATTTCAAAAAAAAGTTGAATTTAAAAAACTCGGATTAATAGTAATTGATGAACAACATAAATTTGGTGTAAATCAAAGAAAAAAATTATCTGATAAGGCTGGGAAAGATTGTGATGTTCTTTTAATGACAGCAACCCCAATACCGCGTACTTTAACTATGACAATTTACGGAGATATGGATCTTTCAATCATTCGTGAAAAACCAAATATTCGTAAACCAGTAAAAACCTATAGTAAACTTGAAAATAAGATTGATGATATAGTTAAGTTTGTAAATAAAGAAATCAAATTAGGTAATCAAATCTTTTGGGTTTGTCCATTAATTGAGGAGTCTAAAAAGATTGATCACTCTTCAGCAGTAAAGAAATTTGAGTTTTTAAAAAAATTATTTCCTAAACAAGTTTATTTACTTCACGGAAAAACCACTATTGAGGAAAAAGAAACAATCTTGAATAAGTTTTTAAAGAATGATTTTAAAATTTTAGTCTCAACTACAATTATTGAGGTTGGTATCGATTTCCCAAATGCAAATGTAATAATAATTGAAAATGCAAATAAATTTGGTTTATCTCAATTACATCAACTCAGAGGCAGAGTTGGAAGAGGTAATAAAGAGTCGTCGTGCATATTAATGTTTAAATCAAATTTAAGTGAAAATGCAAAAAAAAGAATCAATATACTAAAGAATTCTGATGATGGATTTAAAATATCAGAAGAAGATATGAAATTAAGAGGGTTTGGTGATATTCTAGGTTTTAAACAAAGTGGAATTAAAAACTTTAAATTGGCCGATCCAATTCATAACCATAATCTGTTCATTTTAGCTGAACAAGAAATTAAAAGAATTGAAAGTGAAAATGAAGACATAAGCAGATTTAAACCGTTAATAAAATTATATGATCGAGCAGATATTATAAATGATATTGCTTAATTCTTACCTGTAGACGTTCCAGCTGACACAATAAACTTAGATGCTTCTTCAAATGTCATGTTAAGATAAATAACTTCATCTATTGGAAACATAAGTAAAAAACCACTTGTAGGATTAGGTGTGGTTGGAACAAAAACATTGATCAATTTTTTATTAGTTTTTTCAGCCATTTCACTTTTATTTTCTTTAGTCGCGAAACCAACAGCCCAAACACCTTTTCTAGGATACTCTATTAAAACAACACTTTTTTTGCCACTATCATCTTTATTAGAAAATGTTTCAGTCATTTGAACTATTGCTGAATAAATTGTTCTTAAAACTGGAATTCTTTTAAATAAATCATCAATTAGCTTGAGTATTCGTTTACCTAAAAAGGATAATGATAAGCCGCCAACGATAGTGATAAATATTACTGAAATTAGAATTTCTATGCCTGGAATCGCATATGGTAAATAGTTATTAGGGTTTATATTTTCAGGAATTATTTTTGATGAAATACCAATGATAAATTTTGTTAAATATAAAGTGAAACCTATTGGAATTAATACAACTACTCCAGTAATGAAATAGTTTCTTAAAATTAATGTGAGTGATTTTTTTTTTTTGTTTTTTGCCATATTTTATTTAAAACTTGAATAGATTACAAAAAAAATTGCCAATATGAAAAGGAATAATAAAATTTTATTATTTAGATTCATTAGAAAATATAATATCAATGTTATTAGAAAATGAATAGAAGAAAATTTTTATCATATGTTGGTTGTGGTTGTTGTGGCTTTATACTAAATTCTTGTGCTACTGCTCCTATAACCGAAAGACGCCAGTTAAAGATAATCCCTGAGTCAAAGTTAAATGCTCAAGCAGCTGCAATATTTGAAAAAGTTAAAGAGAGAGAAAAAATGAGTGATGATAAGAAATCACTTAATGAAATTAAAGAAATAGGTAAAAGAATGGAAAATTCTATAAGTGAGTATTTTTATCAAGCTAAATTAGATGATCCAACTATTAACTTTGATTGGGAGTATATATTGATTGATAATAAGAAAGTAAGAAATGCTTGGTGTATGCCAGGTGGAAAAATTGCGGTATATACAGGAATTTTTGATGTAACAAAAAATACTAACGGTTTAGCATCCGTAATGGGACACGAAATTGCACATGCTGTTGCAAAACATTCTGTAGAAAGAGCAAGCAGAGGAGCGCTATTAAATACCGGAACACAATTACTAGATATTTTTACTGGTGGAAAATTATCACAAGTAAATAGAGCTACTGGTATGAATACAGTTGGGCTACTATCACAACTTGGAATAATGAACCCATTTAATAGAAAGCAGGAGAGCGAAGCAGACTATTTGGGTATGATATTTTCATCTTTATCTGGCTATGACATAAGAGAAACACCAAAAATTTGGGAAAGGATGAAAGAGTTTAATAAAGGAAAATCGCCACCCGAGTTTATGAGTACGCATCCATCTGCTGAAAATAGAATTAAAAAGATAAATGAATGGATGTCGGAAATTACACTAGAATATCCACCTATTATTAAATCATAATAAAGAAATGGTGAGCCGTGATGGACTCGAACCATCGACCCATTCCTTAAAAGGGAATTGCTCTACCAACTGAGCTAACGGCCCTAATTCATCAAATGAATGAAGTTGTGTATACAGAATTATTTTAATATTTCAAATAAGATTTTGTGAGACAAATTGTTTTTATTGCAACTTATCTATGTATTTATCGTGAAATTCCTCAAATGTGCCTTTATTTATATTATCTCTTATTGCTGACATCAATTCTTGGTAAAAATTTATATTGTGAAGTGTTAATAGCATTGAGCCCAAAATTTCATTAGTATTAAATAAGTGATTAAGATAATTTTTCGAATATTTGTTTAAATCAAAATTTTTACAATTACTATCGAGAGGAGAGTTGTCATTTTGATATTTATTATTTTTAATATTTACTCTTCCATTCCAGGTGAAAGCAAGACCAGTTCTCCCTGATCTACTAGGTAAAACACAGTCAAACATATCTACACCTCTTTTCACAGCCCCCAAGATATCTGCTGGAGTTCCTACTCCCATAAGATAATGTGGCTTATCTGGTGGTAATTCATTTTTGATACCATCTAATACGTCAAACATCTCACTTTGTGTCTCTCCAACAGCTAAACCACCAATAGCATATCCATCAAAACTTATTTTCAATAATTCTTTTAAAGAATGAATTCTAAGATCTTTGAATAAACCTCCTTGAATTATACCAAAAAGTCCTTTGTGTGGGTTTTTTCCAAAAGATCTTTTTGATCTTTTGGCCCAATCTAATGACAATTCCATAGACTTTTTAATCAAATTGTAGTCTTTAGTGTTTTTTGGACACTCATCCATAATCATTACAATATCTGAATTTAAAGCTAATTGAATTTTGATGCTTTCTTCAGGACTTAAACAAAATTTTTTTCCATCAACATGTGAATTGAAAATTGCACCTTTTTCTCGATCAATTTTATTTAATTTTGATAAAGACATAACTTGAAAACCTCCTGAATCAGTTAAAATTGGTAAACTACAATTCATAAATTCATGTAAACCACCAATATTTTTAATTCTATCTGCTCCAGGACGGATCATTAAATGATATGTGTTTCCTAAAATTATTTCTGAACCAGTTTTTTTTATATCATTTATTGTGCAAGCTTTTACAGTAGCTTGAGTTCCAACTGGCATGAATGCAGGAGTATGTATATTGCCCCTATGTGTCTCTATTATTCCAGTTCTTGAAAAATTATCTTTTTTTAAAACTTTAAAGGCAAATTTTTTTAATGCCATTTCTTAATTAGAGAGATTTAAAACTTATAATTTTATCAGGATCAGAAACTGCACCATTATTATTTTCATCGCCTCTCTTAATCTTATCAACAAATTCCATTCCTTCTATAACTTTTCCAAATACAGTATATTGTCTATCTAAAAAGGGAGCTGGTTTAAAACATATAAAAAATTGACTATTAGCACTATTTGGATCAGAGGATCTTGCCATTGATAATGTGCCTCTATCATGTGGAAGGCTATTAAATTCTTGTTTTAAATCAGGAAGTTCTGAACCACCCATACCAGCCATTCTTAAATTAAATTCACTTGAATCAGATTTACCAAACTTTACATCTCCTGTTTGCGCCATAAATCCATCAATAACTCTGTGAAAAACCACATTGTCATATTTTCCTGAATTGGCTAATTCTTTTATTCTTTTAACATGGTTAGGTGCCACATCCTCGAATAATTCTATTTTTACATCTCCATTTTTTAATTTTAAAATCATAATGTTCTCCTCTGATAATGATTGATTGGTTATTAAAAAAAATAATATTATTATGTTAATTAATACTTTATTCATATTTTTTTTTTAAAGATTTAATTGTATTTTTTGTAGTAAATTTTTTTATATCTCCATTTAATTTAACAATTTCTTTAACAAATTTTGAGGATATAATTTGATTTTCTACATCAGACATTAAAAATAATGTTTCTATATTATTGTTTAATTTTCTATTCATACCTGCTAATTGAAATTCATATTCAAAGTCAGAAACTGCCCTTAATCCTCTTAAAATAATAGATGATTTATATTTTTTACACAAATCAGTAGTTAAAGATGTGAACGAAATAACAATAATTTTTTTTTTATTCAATTTTAAATCACCAAATAAAGCTTTCTTAACAATATCTATTCTTTCGTTTGATGAGAAAAGATAACTTTTATTTTCAACGTCTGAGACAGCAACAACTATCTTATCAAATAGTTTTAAACCCTTCTTTATAACGTCAATATGGCCAAATGTTATTGGATCAAATGTACCAGGATAGATTGCAACTTTATTGTTCATCATACCAAGTTATCATCTATTTTAGATGCTGAAACAACTTTTTCATCTCCAGATAATTTAAAAATTCTAACTCCTTGTGTGTTTCTACCTGCAGTTCTAATTTCTTTTACCGCTACCCTTATCACTCTTCCTTTGTTGGTAGATATCAAAATTTCATCACCCTCAAATACTGGAAAGGAGGATGAAATATTACCATTTCTTGGTGAATTAACTATTCCTATTATGCCTTTTCCACCTCTATTGGTAACACGATAATCCGTATGTAGCGTTTTTTTTCCATAACCATTTTCGGTAATAGATAAAATAAATTTTTCTTTAGCTTTAATTTCTGATTTTTCGTCTTTAGATTTTCCATTTTTAGTTTTTTTGTCATTATCAATTATTGATAAAGAAACTATTTCATCATTTGGAGCCAATACGATTCCTTTAATGCCTTTAGATGATCTACCTTTAAAAATTCTAAGTTTTTTTGACTCAAATCTTATACATTTTCCAAATTTAGTACTTAAAATTATATCTTGATCTTCCTTACAAATTTTAACTCCCACTATTTTATCATTAGTATCGAGTTTCATGGCAATTTTACCTGATGAATTGATTGAAGAAAAATCATCCAAACTGTTTTTTCTTATTTTACCTTGAGAAGTTGCAAACACGATTTGATAGTTTTTTAACTCAGACTCATTTTCAGGGTAAGGCATAATTGAGCTTATAGATTGGTGATTTTTTAATGGTAGAATATTGAATAAGGACTTACCTTTAGATGCGGCAGACCCTTCGGGTATTTTCCATGCTTTAACTCTATAGACTAATCCCTCTGTAGAAAAAAATAAAACTGATGTGTGTGTGTTAACTGATAAGGTTTGAACTACCGAGTCCTCATTTCGTGTTGTAATACCAGTCTTACCCTTTCCTCCTCTTTTTTGTGTTTTTACTTTGTTTAAAGAGCCTCGTTTAATATATCCTTGCAAAGTTACAGTGATTAAGACAGATTCTTTTTGAATAGTTTCTTCAATATCATAGTTCAAAACAGCATCAATAATTTTGGTTCTCCTAGGCGATGAATATTTATCTTTAATATTTTTAAGTTCCTCACTTATTACTTTTAATAATTCTTTTTTTGAAGAAATAATTTTTTTAAATCTAGAAATTTGCTCTGCTAATTTTTTAATTTCAATTTCGATTTCATTAATTCCTAAAGCTGTTAATTTTTGCAATCTTAATTCTAAAATTGCATTTACTTGAGTTTCTGATAAAGAATACAAACCTTTTATTTTTTTATTCTCAGTTAAAGAAATCATTTTTTGTGATTTATTTATTTTCCATTTAGTTTTTAAAATTTGTTTTTTTGCATCCTCCGGATTTTTAGAACTTCTGATAAGTTTAATAATTTTATCCAAATTTTCTACTGATACAGACAATCCAATTAATACGTGGGCTCTCTCTTCTGCTTTTTGTAAATCAAATTTGGTTTTTTTGATTACTACATCTTCTCTAAAACTTAAAAAATTTGATAAAAAATCTTTTAAGTTACAAGTTTCAGGTTTTCCATTAACAATTGCTAAAGTATTAAAGCCGAATGAACTTTCTATTTGAGTATTTTTATATAATTGTCTTTTTACAGTTTCTGGTTCTACACCATTTCTTAAGTCTATAGAAACTCTTATACCCTCTCTATTAGACTCATCTCTTATATCTTTAATACCCTCAATTTTTTTTTCTCTAACCAATTGAGCAATTCTTTCATTCAATACTGATTTATTAACTTGATAAGGTATCGATGTAATTACAAGTCTTTCTCTTCCGTTTTTTAAACTTTCTATTGAAATTTCTCCCCTTATCTTAAATGATCCTCTTCCTTTGTTATAACCTTGTTTAATAATATCTTTTCCAATAATAACACCACCAGTAGGAAAATCAGGTCCTGGAATATGTTTCATTAAATCTTTTATTTTAATCTCTTTATTTTCTATCAAAGCTAAAGTTCCGTCTATTACTTCACCTAAGTTATGCGGCGGAATACTTGTTGCCATACCAACCGCTATTCCCCCTGCTCCATTAACTAATAAATTTGGAAATTGTGCTGGTAAAACTGATGGTTCTTTTTCAGTTTCATCATAATTACTTTTAAAATTGATCGTATTTTTTTCAATATCATCAATTAAAAATTGAGATACTTTTGAAAGCCTGGTTTCAGTGTATCTCATAGCAGCAGCTGGATCACCATCTATAGAACCAAAATTTCCTTGTCCATCTACAAGTGGTAAACTCATTGAAAAATCCTGCACCATTCTTACTAGAGCATCGTAAACAGATTGATCGCCATGTGGATGATATTTACCTATTACATCTCCAACAATTCTAGCTGATTTTCTAAATTGTTTTGACCAATCATATCCTCCTTTATACATAGCATATAAAATTCTTCTATGGACTGGTTTTAAACCATCTCTTATGTCTGGAAGAGCCCTACTTACAATAACACTCATTGCATATGAAAGATAAGATGAGCTCATCTCATCATGCATTGATATCAATTTTATATTTTTATCTTTTGGAGTTTCGGTTTTTTGCATAGAAATTAAAAAGGAATTTCATCATCCATGTCGTTGGATATTTGAGAAACTTCTTCATTATTACCCATAGAAGATTGAGAATTATCATTTGAAATTCCTCCACCTGAATTACCTCCACCTAACATCGTAAGTGAAGAATTGTATCCTTGAATAATAATTTCAGTTGAATACTTATCTTGACCAGATTGTTCATCTTTCCATTTTCGTGTTGTTAATTGTCCCTCAATATAAATTTGAGCTCCTTTTTTTAAATATTGTTGAACTACATTTACCAACCCCTCATTAAATACAACTACACGGTGCCATTCAGTTTTTTCTTTTTTCTCACCTGTATTTTTATCTTTCCATGATTGACTAGTTGCAAGGCTAAGTCTTGCAACACTTTTACCATTAACCATTTGTTTTATTTCAGGATCTGCGCCCAAACGACCTATTAAAAGTACTTTATTCAAACTTCCAGCCATAATATTTTATTAATTGTTTAATTTGTTAATTAGTTTTATATCACAATTTTACTCTGAATATTAATATTATTAAGTCAAAGCAACAAAAAATATGATTAAAAAGATACTTATTAAGGGGGCTAAAGAACATAATCTTAAGAATATTTCTTTGGAAATTCCAAAAGATAAATTTGTTGTGATAACTGGTTTGTCTGGATCAGGAAAGTCGTCATTGGCTTTTGATACAGTTTACGCTGAAGGTCAACGAAGATATGTAGAAAGTCTCTCAGCATATGCAAGACAATTTTTGGATAAAATGAAAAAACCAAATGTTGATCTTATAGAAGGATTAAGTCCTGCTATATCAATTGAGCAAAAAAATACATCAAAAAATCCAAGATCAACAGTTGCGACTGTCACTGAAATTTACGACTACATGAGAGTGTTGTACGCAAGAGCAGGTACACCATATTCACCATTTACAGGTAAGCCAATTAAGTCACAAACAATCAGTCAAATTGTAGATAGAATTAAAGAGCTGCCAAAAAAAGCTACTATATACCTTTATTCTCCAGTCGTAAGAGGACGTAAGGGTGAATATAAAAAAGAAATTTTAGGATACAAAAAAAGAGGTTTTAGAAAGATTAAGATTGATAATATATTGTATGATATAGAAAAAATACCTGAATTAAATAAAAAGTTAAAACATGATATTTCGATATTAGTTGACAGAATAGTGCTTAATTCATCTTTGGGTAATAGATTAGCAGAAAGTATCGAAACTTCGATAAATTTATCAAATGGTCTTTTGTTTGTTGAATACGAAGATGAAACATTGCCAAAAAAATTTAGAAAATTAGAGAAATTAATTTTTTCAACTAAATTTGCATGTCCTGAAAGTGGATTTACAATTGAGGAAATAGAGCCTAGATTATTTTCTTTCAATAGTCCTTTTGGAGCTTGTGAGGAGTGTGAAGGTATAGGTGTGAAACTTAATGTTGATCCAAACTTAGTTATACCAAATGAAAAAAAAAGTATAAGTGATGGTGCAATAGAACCATGGGCGAAAACAACAACATTGTATTATGCACAAACTTTGGCGTCATTGGCTAAGCATTACAGTTTTTCTCTTGATGAAAAGTGGTCAAAATTACCAAAAAAAATAAAAGATATCATACTTTACGGCTCTGATGATGAAGAAATAAAATTTACCTATGATGATGGATATGAAAAATATTCGCATAAAAAAACATTTGAGGGCGTTATTAATAACTTAGAAAGAAGATATCTTGAGACCGATAGTGATTGGAAAAGAGAAGAAATATCTCAATATCAATCAGATACAAAATGTGAACGTTGTAATGGTCATAGATTAAAAGATGAAGCCCTTTGTGTAAAAATTGATGGCTTACACATTAGTGAGGTGACTGAAAAGTCAATTTTAGATGCAGCTAATTGGTTTGAAAATTTGAAGGATAATCTAGATAAAAGACAATTAAAAATTGCTGAACATATTTTAAAAGAAATAAATGAGAGGCTTAATTTTTTATTAAATGTTGGATTAGACTACCTTACGCTTTCCAGAGAGTCAGGCACATTATCGGGAGGTGAAGCACAAAGAATAAGATTAGCATCACAAATAGGTTCTGGTCTGACAGGAGTTTTATATGTTTTAGATGAACCTTCTATAGGACTTCATCAAAAAGATAATGTAAAATTAATTAATGCCTTAAAAAGATTAAGAGATCTCGGTAATACAGTAATAGTGGTTGAGCATGACACTGAGACTATGGAGAATGCAGACCATATTATCGATCTTGGACCAGAAGCAGGTAACAATGGAGGTCAAGTGGTTGCTCAAGGAACCTTTAAAGAAATTACTCAGAATAAAGATAGTATTACAGGTAAATATCTTTCAAAAAAATTTAAAATTGAAATTCCAAAGAAAAGAAGACTAGCAAAAAATGGAAGGTTCATAGAAATCACAGGTGCTACAGGAAATAATTTGGATAATGTAAATCTTAAAATTCCATTAGGAAGTTTAACTTGTGTTACGGGTGTTTCAGGAAGTGGTAAATCAACTTTAGTGCTACAAACTCTTTATAACGCTTTAAACTTAACTTTAAATAATAACAAGTCTAGAAAAATTCCAAAACCTTTTAAAGGATTTAAAGGCACTGAATTAGTTGATAAGATAATTGATATTGATCAATCGCCGATTGGAAGAACTCCCAGATCAAATCCTGCCACATATACTGGTGCCTTTGGTCCAATTAGAGACTGGTTTACAAGTTTACCAGAGTCAAAATCTAGAGGCTATAAGCCTGGTAGATTCTCATTTAATGTAAAAGGTGGGAGATGTGAAGCATGTGAGGGTGATGGTGTTATTACTTATGAAATGCATTTCTTACCAGATGTTTATATCCAATGTGATGAATGTAAGGGTACAAGATATAATCGTGAAACTTTAGAAATTAAATTTAAAGATAAAAGTATTGCTGACGTATTAAATATGACAGTCGATGAAGGTTGTGAATATTTTGAAAATATCTCTAATATTAAAACAAAGTTACTAACATTAAAAAAAGTTGGTTTGGGTTACATAAAAATAGGTCAACAGGCAACAACATTATCAGGAGGTGAAGCCCAAAGAATCAAACTAGCTAAAGAATTATCCAAAAGATCTACAGGTAGAACAATGTATATCCTTGATGAACCAACCACAGGTTTGCATCAGCATGATATCAAAAAATTACTTGAAATACTTCATACCTTTGTAGCTTTAGGTAATACAGTTGTTGTTATCGAACATAATTTAGATGTTATAAAAACGGCTGATTATATTGTCGATATGGGTCCTGAAGGTGGTGTTAAAGGCGGTAAAATTATCGCAGAGGGAAAACCAGAGGAAATTTGCGCAATTGATAAAAGTTATACAGGAAAATTTTTAAGGCCACTTCTAAAATAATAAAAAAATATTGTTATATTAAAAATTAATTAGTATATTCATTTAATGGGCAATCTACTATCATCTTTGTCAAAAACTATTCATACGTCTTTAGCTATAGCAATAATTTTATTTTTAGGACTATTTTATCAAAATGACGGTTTTAGTTTTGATAGACTTTTTTGGAGTTGGCTAGCTAGATTTGTACATGTTGTGGTTGGCATTATGTGGATCGGTTTACTTTGGTATTTTAATTTTGTTCAAATCCCAAATATGGCTAAAATTCCAGATGAACAGAAGCCAGCAATAGGAAAAGTGATTGCACCAGCAGCCTTATTTTATTTCAGATGGGCAGCTGCTTTTACAGTTATATCAGGTCTTATATTAGCTTGGCTTAACGGATACCTTCATGATGCAATGACACTAAGCATAGGCTCAGCTATTCCAAAACATACTGCGATAGGAATTGGTATGTGGCTTGGTTTAATTATGGCTTTCAATGTTTGGTTTGTTATTTGGCCTAATCAAAAAAGGGCATTAGGAATTGTTGAATGTGATTCAGATATAAAAGCCAAATCTGCAAGAACTGCCATGATATTTTCAAGAACTAATACTTTATTATCAGTGCCAATGCTTTTGACAATGGTCGCTGCACAAAATTTATATTAGTTTTTACTTTCTTCTCTCAATACAGTTTTTTGCGAAACATTCAATCTAACTAAAATAGGATTTGCAATATATATGGACGAATAAGTTCCAAAAATAACTCCAAAGATCATTGCTAATGAAAAACCTTTTAAAATTTCACCACCAAAAAAGAATATTGATAACAAGGCTAATAAAGTTGTGATTGAGGTAATTAAAGTTCTAGATAAAGTTTCATTTATAGACGTATTGGTTAATTCAAAAATTTTTATATCTGAATATTTTCTGAGATTTTCTCTTACTCTATCATATATTACAACAGTATCATTCATGGAATAACCAACTATGGTTAATACCGCTGCAACAATTGACAAATTTATTTCTAACCCTAGTAATGAAAATAAACCTAAAGTGACTATAACATCATGAAATAATGCTAAAATTGCACCAAGACTAAACTGCCATTCAAATCTAATCCAGATATAAATCAGCATGAGAGTTAAGGCTACAGATATTGCTATAACACCTGATTTCAACAACTCTGAACTTACTTTAGGACCAACTTTTTCAACTCTTCTAAAGCTAAAATTATTTCCAAAAGATTTATCTAAACTTAGTTTGATTTCCTCTATTACGTTTTTGTTACTGTTGTTTTCAAACTTGATTAAAAAATCTGTTTTATTCCCAAAATTTTTTACCGAAACATCTCCTAAATTCATTTGACTTAAATTATCTCTTAATGATGAGGTGGTAATTTTTTGATCGTTTGATCTTAACTCAATCAATGTTCCACCCTTAAAATCAATACCAAAATTAAGTCCTTTAAAAATCAATAATAATAGAGAAATAGTAACCAAAGAAATTGAAAGTATATTAAAACGATTATAATATTTATTAAACGCTATCATTTAAATCAAATTTCCCTTCTCTTTATTCTTTGAGACATATAAAGCAGTTAATAATCTTGCAATAAAATAGACTGAAAATAGTGTTGTAAAAATTCCTATACCTAATGTTAAAGAAAATCCTTTAATCGGCCCAGATCCCATAAAAAACAATATTATCGCGGCTAATAAAGTCGTTATATTTGCATCTAAAATTGCAGTTCTAGATTTTGTGTATCCGCTATCGAATGCTATAAGATTATTTCTTTCACTTTTTAATTCTTCTTTAATTCTCTCAAAAATTAAAACATTTGCATCAACCGCCATACCAACGGTTAAAATTATACCAGCTATTCCAGGAAGAGTTAATGTTGCCTCAAAAATTGTTAAAATACCAACCAAAAAAAGTAAATTTAAAATTAATGCTAAATTAGTGATCAGACCAAATATTTTATATTTTACAAAGATAAAAAGAATAACAAGAAAAAAACCAATTATTAAAGCAATTAAACCTGCATTAATTGAGTCTTGTCCTAAATCTGGACCAACAGTTCTCTCCTCGATTATATTCAAGGGTGCAGGTAATGCACCAGATCGAAGTAAAAGTGCTAAATCTGTTGCCGATTGAAAAGTAAATCCACCACTAATTTGTCCTGAACCACTTGCAATTGTATCTCTTATAACTGGGGCGCTTATAATTTTGCCATCTAAAACTATAGCCAATTGTTTTCCAATACCTGTTGATGTTGCCTTACCAAATCTTTTTGCACCTACCCTATCAAGTGTAAAAGTTACAACAGTTTCATTAGTTTCACTATCCATCCTCGGTTGAGCATCTAAAAGATTTTCACCGCTTAGAATTATTCTTTTACTTACCATTGCTTCTTCAGACTCATCCTCATATTCCAATTTTTCAGCTCCAAAAGAGTCCTCAGTGTTATTCGTAACAAACCTAAAAGTTAGGTTTGCAGTTTTACCTAGTAAAGATTTTATTCTCATGGGATCGTCTAATCCTGGTAATTCAACTAAAATTCTATCGTTACCTCTCTTCAGAATATTTGGTTCATTTGTACCTATTTCGTCAATTCTTCGCCTTACTATTTCTAAAGCTTGATCTTGAGAAGATGTTTTAAGTTCGATTAGACCTTGTCTTGAATAATTTACAATAAAAAAATTATTTTCCTCAAAAATTTCTAGTTGATGAGACTTAAATCTTGGATAGTAAGGATTTAACTCACTTTCTTCATCTGTAAAAGTTTCTAAAATAAATTGCTTATTTTTCTGATCGGTTGAAAATAAAATTTTTTGATTATTTAACTTTATATTATTTATTCTTATATTTTTATCTTTAAAATAATTTCTTAAACTTATTGTAAAATTTTGTAATTTTTGTTCTATTACAGGGGTATTATCAATTTCTAAAAGAAGATAAGATCCTCCCTGTAAATCTAAACCTAAATTAATCTTTTTATTAAGTAATGAATTGCTAAATTTTAAAATATTTGAAGATGCTATAAAAATAAATAACAAAGAAATAGATATAATAAAAATTATTCTAAATTTTGAAAAATATAACACTTTAATATTATGAAAGTTATTTCTTAACTTCTTGAGAATTCATTAGGCTTTGAATACCAGTGCCCCTTATAACTTCTACAGTTACATTGTCTGCAATTTCAACTTCCACCTTGTCATTATCTACAACTCTTGTGATAACTCCCGTTATCCCTCCTGAAGTAACAACTTTGTCTCCTTTTTTCAAATTCTCCACCATAGCTTTGTGTTCTTTAACCTTTTTTTGTTGAGGCCTTATTAAGAAAAAGTAAAAAATAACAAAAATTAGTATAAGAGGTATAAATTGACCTATTCCTGAACTTTCCATAAAACTCCTTAATTAAAATTGAATTTTTATACCATCTATTGAATTAAAACAACTTTAATTCAATGAGATTTTTTCAAGATTATTCATATAAGGTCTCAAAACTTTTGGAACTGTAACTGACCCATCTTTTTGCTGATAATTTTCTAGAATAGCAATCAGAGTTCTGCCAATAGCTAATCCACTTCCATTTAAGGTTCCAACATAAAGCGTTTCCTTTTTTGAATTTTTGTATCTCGATTTCATTCGCACAGCTTGAAATGTAGAGCAAGATGAACAGGATGAAATTTCACGATATTTATTTTCTGATGGAAGCCAAACTTCAATATCATAAGTTTTCTCAGCACTAAAACCCATATCACCACTACATAGAATCATTTTTCTATAAGGTAATTCCAATAAATCTAATATACCTGTTGCACAAGTTGTCATTCTTTCTAATTCCTCATGACACTTTTCTTGTTCAACTATACTTACCAATTCAACTTTATAAAATTGATGTTGTCTAATCATTCCCTTTGTATCTTTGCCATAACTACCTGCTTCTTTTCTGAAGCATGGTGTTGAAGCAACGAATCTCATGGGTAAAGAGCTATTTTCTACTATCTTGTCCTTAACAATATTAGTTAGTATCACCTCAGCAGTTGGGATTAAAAATTTTCTATCTGATCCTTTTTCAAGTTTTACCTCAAATTGATCATTTTCAAATTTAGGAAGTTGGCCTGTACCATACATTGTATTATCAGATGCTAGTAATGGTGGTGAAATTTCTAAATATCCATTTTTTAAGATATGAGTATCCAACATAAAATTTGATAAGGCTCGCTCTAGTAAAGCTAATCTATTTTTAACAAAAACAAATCTTGCACCAGTTGTTTTAGTTGCAAGATCAAAATCTAACATTTTTAAATTTTCACCTATTTCATAATGAGACTTAGGTTCAAATTCAAAATTAGGTATTTTGCCAAATTTTCCAATTTCAATATTATCGTTCTCATCTTTTCCGATCGGAACATCTGGATGGGGAACGTTAGGTAAATTAGATAGAATATTATCCAAATTTTCTTTTACTAATTTTTGTTTCTTTGTTATTTCATCAATTTCTGAGGAAATTTCCTTGGATTTTTCAAACAAAGATTTGTCTTTGGACTTAGAAATTTCTTTTTTTTCTTTCTCTAAGGTTTCTTTTTTTAAGATTAGTTCTCTATTTTCAACATCTAAATTTTGTATTTCATCTAAATCAATTTTTATGGTTCTTTTTTCAATGGCTAACTTGAAGGCTTTAAAATCTTTTCTTATTTCTTTTATATTATGCATCAGAATTTTTTATATTTTTATTTTCAATAAACTTTACTGAAAATATAGATAATTCATATAATATTAATAATGGAATTGCTAAACCAATTTGAGTAATTGGATCAGGTGGTGTTAGTAATGCTGCTGCTGTAAATATAATTACTACAACATATTTTCTTCTTTTTTTTAAAAACTCGGAGTCAACTATGCCTATTCTTGCTAGCAAACTAAGAACAACAGGTAATTGAAAGCTGATTCCAAATGCAAAAATGAGTTTCATTACTAAAGATAAATATTCATTCACTTTTGCCTCTAGTTGTATGGGTAGATTTGTTGACAAACCACTACTTTCAAATGATAAAAAAAATTTAATCGCTAATGGCATTATTAAATAATAAACTAAAATTCCTCCGAGAAAAAAAAGTATAGGAGTTAAAACTAGGTAGGGTAAAATTGCATTTTTTTCATGTTTGTAAAGTCCAGGTGCAATAAATTTCCAAATCTGCATTAAAATAAATGGGCATGTTACAAAAAAAGCTGTAAAAAAAGAAACTTTTAAATAAGTTAAAAAAGTTTCTTGTAATGCTGTAAAAATCAATCTTCTATCAACACCATCGTTTTTTACCGCTTGGGCATAAGGATCTACTAAAAAACCATATAAATGCTCTGCAAAAAAATAACATCCAATGAAAAATATTATTAAGAAAATAAAACTGTGTATCAATCTTTTTCTTAATTCAGCAATATGACTTATGAAGCCACTTTCATTTTCATTATGACTCATCTTTATTTTTCTCTTTTTTTTCTATTTGATTATCATCAACTTCGATATTTGAGACTTCGTTTTGAATATTGTTGATATATTTTTTTGCTGTGCCAATCCATGATCCAACTTTTTTTAACATTATAGGAAAATCTTTTGGACCAAGTACGACAATTGCAATGGCAACAACAATTAAAATCTCAAACCAACCAATTGTAGGCATGTGATTTATTCTTTTTTATTAGTATCTTGATTTTCGTCGGAAATATTTTTGGGTTCATTATCTTCATTCACATCTGAAGCCATACCCTTTTTAAAACTTTTTATCCCTTTAGCGACATCACCCATTAAACTAGAGATTTTACCTCTACCGAAGAGTAAAACTACAAGTATTACAACAATCGCTATTTGCCAAATTCCAATGCTCATATAAAACTTATATCCTTTTTATTAATGATTTAAAAGTACCTTTTTATTAACTTTCTAATATTTCAAATCTATTTTTTATCTTCTGTATCAAGAGTGCTGCTAAGCATTTCATCAATATTTGAATAAATATTCTCTTTTTTTTCTTCCTGTTTCTCTTTATAAAATTTTCCAGTTCCAAATACTGCGTTGTCAATATTTGTACTATCAATCAGTCCAGCAGCACCTAACTCATCAACGGTTGGTAAATCAGATAGTTTCTGGAGGTTAAAATGACTTAAAAAATCGTCTGTCGTTTTATATTGAATTGGTCTTCCCGGTACATCCTTCCTTCCACCTGGCTTTACCCAATTGAGTTCCATTAAAATTTCTAGAGTATTAGTACCAAAAGCTACTCCCCTAATCTCCTCTATTTCAGCTCTAGTAACTGGTTGATGGTAAACTATAATTGCAAGTGTCTCTATTGCTGCTTTAGATAATTTCTTTTCAACTGTTTTTTCTTGGATCATTAATTTTGATAGATGTGGTGAAGTTCTAAAAGACCATTTTTTAGAAATACATACTAAGTTTATACCACGACTTGAATATTCTGTTTGTAGCTTCATTAATACTTTTTCAACATCAATTTTTTTTGATATCTTGTTACTAATAGTCTCGATATCTAAAGGCTCAGCAGCAGCAAAAACTATTGCTTCAATCTCTTTCTCTACAGAGGATAATTTACTAGGAAATTCTATTATATTATTTTTTTTTTTTATCTTTTTTTTAATCATTTATTTTCCTTGATATAAATATCATCAAACAATTTCGATTGTTTAATTTTTAGATTACCTTCTTTGACAAGCTCCAAAGATCCAGCAAATATTCCAGCTTGACCAGTTTTTTTATATTTTGAGCTGTGTTTGAAATTTTTTGGAATTAAATCATCAAGTTTTTTCCAATCCACTAATTTTCCAAAAAAATTTCTAATTGTTTTGATACCTTCTTCTGTTGTAAAAACTGGTAACTTTGGAATATTTATTTTTTGAAAATCTTTGGTCATAATTATACTTGAATAAGTCTTTAATAATTCAAATAAATTGATTGAATATTCACTGTTATAAATAGGACTTATCCCTGATTTGCTTCCTCTAGTTCTTATTTCTTTACCCAGTCTTTTTCTTTTAAGCATTTGTTCAGATAATAGTCTAATAAGTTCAAGTTTTTTTAATTGCAATTTGAGCTTTTCTGCGACCTCATGAATTTTGAATTCTTCCTCTGGTGTCCCAGGTAATAATAATTTTGATTTTAAATAAGCTAACCATGTTGCCATAAGTAAGTACTCAGATGCAATTTCTAAGTTCAATTCTTTATTGTTTGTTATATAATCATGAAACTGATCAGCTAATTTTGTAATTGATATATCCTCTAAATTTACTTTTTGTGCTTTGGCTAGATCTAATAGAACTTCTAACGAGCCATTATAATTTTCTATTTCAACTTTAAATAGAGATGAATCACTTTCTATCATTCAATGATATTAGCTTATTATTTTATAAAATTGTGATGTTTTTTTAAAGATAAATTGATTGATTATTGGAGATTCTTTTCCAACAATTTCCATTTCTTTTAAATTTCCATTACAATGTAATACTAAATTACAACCTGCGTTAAACGCTTTAAATGCATTTTCCTTAAGATTACCCTTTAAGCTTTTCATCGATAAGTCATCTGAGATTAATATATTTCTAAATCCAATTTTATTCCTAATTAATTTAATTAATTTTTTAGAATGTGTAACAGGATTTTTTTCATCGATTTTTTTAAAAATTATATGTGCTGTCATTGCAAATAAAGTTTTTTTATTTTTAAAACTCTTAAAGTCATTTTTAGCCAGATATTTATTATCTTTATTGATTAGTGGAGTAAAATTATGGCTATCAACACTAGCAAGACCATGGCCAGGTATATGTTTAATTACAGTGCCAATTTTATTTTTGTGAAAAAAATTAATACAAAAATCACCAATTTTAGATACTATTTTTGGATCTTTAGAAAATGATCTATCACCAATGATGTTAGATGCTCCTTTTACTCTCAAATCTAGTACAGGTGAAGTATTTAAGTTAACTCCAATCAATTTTAATAAATAAGATGTTTTATCAATGAATAATCTATAATAAATCTCAAATTCTTTATAATTTTTAACATATAGTTGACCAAAAAATTCAGATGTTAAATTATCAAAGGATATAATATTTCTTAATCGATTTACTCTTCCACCTTCCTGATCAATTAATATTGGGTAATTTTTATCATTAAATATTTTTCTTATTGAAGAGGTTAATTTAAATGTTTGATTAATATTCTTTATATTTCTTGTAAAAAGTATTACACCCCAGGGTTTAAATTTTCTTAAAAAAATTTTTTCTTTGTTATTTAGTTTTGTGGATTTAATCCCTACTATAAAAGATCTTCTATTCTTCATTAGAATTTAGCAATTTCCAGAAATTAAAACGCTTTTTTGTGTTATTTGATTTTTCAACATACTCTATAATATTTTTAGTATCGTCCTCTAAAATAGGTAATTTTTTTGAAAATTTATCAATCTTATTATCAATGTTACTCAACGCTCGATATGAATTTTTCTTATTTGTATCTGAAAAATAAAATTTACCTGTTAAAAATATGAATAAAAAAATTACAAATGTAAAAAAAAAGTATTTTATTTCTTTAATCATTACATTTTCTCAGGAACATTTACACCTACAATATCCATACCAGATTTGACTACATTTGAAATAACTTTGAGGAAAATCAACTTATCATCATTGATTTTTTTCTCATCATTAATGAATCTTTTTTGTGGATTGTCTTTACCCAAATTCCAATATGAGTGAAACAAAGAAGCCAACTCAAACAAATATGTTGGAATTCTGTGAGGTTCTAGCTTTGCACTAGAAAGCTCTACACATTTTGGCCACTCAGAAATTTTTTTTATTACTTTTATTTCAGCATCAGAGTATTCAAAATCAAATTTTTTAATTTTTACATCATCAATTAAATTCATATCAAGGTGTCTAAAAACTGATGCAATTCTAGCATAACAATATTGAACATAATAAAGCGGATTGTCTTTAGATTTTTCTACCACACTATCAAAATCAAAATCTAATTCTACATCACTACTTCTATTTAACATTATAAATCTTGTTGCGTCCTTTCCAACCTCACTGATTAAATCTTCGACTGTAATATAATCCCCTTTTCTTTTAGACATTTTAAAAGGTTTTTTATCTTTAATAAGTTTAACTAATTGACTTACCTTACAAATAAGTTTTTCTTTTGACTTTGATAAAGCCTCTACTGAAGAAGAAATTCTTTTAATATAACCAGCATGATCTGCTCCCAAAATATTTATTAAACAATCATAATTTCTATCAAGTTTATTTTTATGATATGCAACATCACTTGCAAAATATGTCCAAGTGCCATCAGATTTTTGTAGTGCTCTATCTTTATCATCTCCAAAATCTGTTGATTTAAAAAGTAATTGTTCTCGTTCAATCCACTTATCGTTGTCTTCGCTAGCAGGTGCTTTTATTTTACCCTCATAGACAAATTTACTTTTTCTAAGATAATCTATTACTTTTTCTACCTCTTGATTTAAAACTAATTTCTTTTCACTTATGAAATTATCATGGTTTATACCAAGATTATTAAGATTTTTTTTTATAAGTTTAAGCGCCTCATCTATAGAAAGAGAGGTTAATTCATCTGAAATATTATCAAAATTACTAAAGTCCATTTTTTTATTAGATGAAATAATATTATTGGCAAAATCTTTTAAATAATCACCTGGATATAAATCTTCATCATTTGGAAAAGGTTCACCAAACTTAATCTCTTTAATTCTTAAATAAACAGATTTAGTAAAATTTATTATTTGGTTACCATAATCATTTACGTAGTACTCTTTTGTCACTTTATGATTATTAAATAATAAAACATTAGCAATTACGTCACCTAATATTGCACCTCGACAGTGACCTACGTGTAATGGGCCTGTTGGATTAGCTGAAACAAATTCAATAAGATAACTTTTTTTCTTCTCTTTGATATTTTTTCCAAATGTTTTTGAATTCTCAATAATTTTTTGAATAAAATTTGTCCAAAATATTGACTTAAATTTAATATTTATAAAACCAGGTTTTACAATTGAAATTTCACTAATTAATGGATCTTTTTTTTTAAGAGTGTCAGCAATAGTTTGAGCTATTTCTATTGGATTTTTTTTATTTATTTTTGACAAAACCATCCCCACATTAGTTGAAAGATCGCAGTTAAATTTTTCTGGGGGAATTTCTGTATTTATTCCATCTAACTTTTCAGGTAGTAAGATTATACCTTCGTCAGCTAAGTCTAATAAAATATTTTTTATTTTATCTAAATATTGATCAAAAATATTCATTTAATATTGTTATAAAGATTTATAGCGTATCTATCGGTCATTCCAGAGATAAAATCTGATATAGCTCTATATTTGTTTGGAGATAATGCTTCTTTGGAAAGGAATTTTTTAGGATTATTGATTATTTTTTTATATAATTTTTTGATAATAATCTTACCTTTATCGTTTTTTGCTAGCACATTTTTATTATTATACATTTTAGTTCTCAAAAATGATTTAATTTCGCTTTCAGAATTTTTAATTTTTTCAGAAAAATCTACCAAAATAACATTTGTTTCACCTATATCTTTAAATTTACTAATTTTATTCTTTTTCAGATTATTCATCGTATTGGCAATTAAATCTTTTATCATGATGTCAATTGAGTCTCTTATTATTTGATAAGTAATTACCTTATAATTTCTTTTATTAATCTTATTTTTATATTTTCTGTAAATATTTTTAAAAAAATTTATTTCAATTAACTCATCTAATTTAAATAAATTTGCTTTAATTCCATCTTGAATATCATGGTTATTATAAGCAACATCATCTGAAATAGCTGAAATTTGAGCCTCAAGTGGTGGATATGTATCAAAATCTATCATGTTTTTAAATTTTTTAATACCAATTAGCTTATCCACTATATCTAATTCTGCGACTGGACCATTATGCTTTAATAGACCCTCTAAAGTCTCAATTGTAAGGTTTAATCCATCAAATTTTAAATATTTATTTTCCAAGAACATAACAATTCTTAAGGTTTGTAAATTATGATCGAATCCACCGTGCGAGCTCATACAATCATTCAGTGCATCCTCACCTGCATGACCAAAAGGTGTATGTCCTAAATCATGAGCAAGACTAAGTGTTTCAGCCAAATCCTCATTTAAATTAAGATAACGAGCAATTGATCTTGCTATTTGAGCAACCTCCATTGAGTGAGTTATCCTTGTTCTATAATGATCTCCTTCAGTATTAACGAACACTTGGGTTTTGTGTTTTAATCTTCTAAATGATGCACTGTGAATAATACGATCCCTATCTCTTTGAAATGGGGATCTATATTTTGATAAAGATTCCTTAAATATCCTTCCTTTACTTTTGAAAATTCCAAGCTTTGAGTATTTTTTCATCCTTTAAATTAAAATTTTAAGTATTATATTACTAATACCAGTGATCATTTATGATTAAAGAAATTAAATTTACTGATAAAGCACTAAAACAGATCGATGTTTTGTTATCTAGAAAAGAAAAGGGGTCTTTTTTTAGAATCGCTATAAAAGGGGGTGGATGCTCAGGTTTTCAATATGAATTTTCTTTTGAAAAAGAAAAATCAAAAGATGACCTGAATTTCGAAAATATTTTGATTGATAAAACCTCAGCAGATCTATTAAAGGGGTCTGAAATTGATTATGTTTCAGAATTAATTGGTGAACAATTCAAAATAACAAATCCACAAACTAAGTCATCTTGCGGTTGTGGTGTTTCTTTTTCTCTTTAATGATAATTTCTTCATGGAATGTAAATTCTGTGAGGGCTCGTATAGAAAATATTAAGAGTTATCTTCTTAAATATAAACCAGAAATTCTCATGATGCAGGAAATCAAGACAGAAGATATAAATTTTCCTTTCGACGATTTTTCAGCAATGGACTACGAAAGTCATGTATACGGTCAAAAAAGTTACAACGGTGTTGCAATTATCTCTAAGGGAAAACTGAAAAATATCAGAACAGACTTGATTAAAGATAAATTAAAACAATCAAGAATTATTTCAGCTGAATTTGAATATAAAAAGAAAAATATTCAATTAATAAATATTTATACTCCAAATGGAAATCCTGTAGATACGGATAAATATAAATACAAGAAACAATGGTTAGATAGTTTAATCAAACAATTAAAGAGTTTAAGTAAAAAAAATTCAAATATTATTCTTGCTGGAGATTTTAATATTATTCCTGCTCCAGAGGACGTTTATAATCCTAAAAGCTTTGAAAATGATGCGCTTTTTAGATTAGAAATAAGAAAAAAATTAAGAGAAATGATTAACCTTGGTTTTAATGATGTTTATAGACATTTTAATGAGACTAAGGAAGGATATACCTTTTGGGACTATATGAGAGGTGCTTGGCAAAAAAATAATGGGATGCGAATTGATCACTTCTTAGTTTCAAATTCTTTGATTGATCAGGTTAAAGGTATTAATATCAATAAAGATCCAAGAGGTCGCGAAAAACCATCAGACCATACACCAATTGAAATAACTTTAGCTTAAAGACCTTATTTTATTTACCAACTCTTTGTTAATATTTCTAGGACCCTTATCTAATCTATTTTTATGTCTTCTTTCACCGGGAAGTCTAACACCATCAAAAGATTTCATCTTTTCAAAAAATTCATCTGCATGTTTTTGCCAATTAGTTCCTGATGTTTTATCTGGTGAAATAGCTATAATAAATTCTCCTCCACTTGGCGGGCCGCCATCATTGTTATCTTTTGCTGCTGTCTCAAAACTAAAATTATCACCAACTAAAGCTCCAGCCATTAACTCTACCATCATTGCTATTGCCGAACCTTTATAACCACCAAAAGGAAGTAACACACCTCCATCAGCTATTGCTCCTGGGTCAGTTGTCTCTTTACCATCTTTAGTTAAACCTGTACCAAGTGGAACTTTGTGCCCTTCTCTTTTTGCAACTTGTACTTCACCCATTGCTATCGAAGCAGTTGCCATATCATAAACGACAGGAGTTTTTCCGGGTCGCGGCCATGCAAATGAAATAGGATTTGTACCAAATAATGGCTTGATCGCTCCAGCAGGCGCTACCGCAGGTTTGTAGGATGTGCAGGCAAAGGCAACTAAACCTTCTTCAGCCAATTTTTCTGTCTCTGGCCACATCGCTGCCATGTGATGTGAATTGTTAATTGCAAGTACAGCAACACCATTTTCTTTTGCAGCTTTAGCTAATTCAGGTAAACCTTTATTTAAAACTACAGGGGCTAAACAATTATTCCCTAGAACTTTTATTACTGATGATGAAATCTTTTTTACTTCAGGTTTTCCTTTACCATTAATTTTTCCGCTTTTTAAACCACTCACATATGCAGGTAACCTAAACAAACCATGAGATAAAGATCCGTCTCTTTCAGCATTTCTAATTAAATCTGACAGAATTGAAGCTGTTTCTTCATCACACCCATTAGCTAGTAAGGTCTTTCTAGCTAAATCAAATATTTCATCTAATGTAAGGGGAACTGTACTCATCCCATTATTAGACATTATTTATAACTAAAGATCAATTTTTATTCTAAATCATTAACGTCATTTTCACTTATTTCATCTATAGGTTTATGGATTTTCCAGTTTTGGGTAGATCCATCTATTGATCTAGCAGTTACTACTGTTTCTGTCGGAGGACAATCAGGTTCATGACAATTTAATTCAGCAATGCTTAAAATTGTACTTTCTGGTATTTCATATTTTTTTATAAAATAATTTTTTAAATCCTGAATTGTTTCTAAATTTGGTTTTTTTTTATTAAACATTTTTTATTGATCCCAAATTGAAGTCCATAAAGTATTTCCATTCATGTCACCAATAAATATATTTGATTTATCATGAGTCATTGCGATTGCACTAACTTCAGAACCTGTGAAACTTCTAATTATTATAGTGTTATTTTCATTTTCAATTTGAGATAAAAAAACAGAACCATCACTCAAACCAGCAAAAATTGCTTTTTCATCAGGAAATGGTTCGATAAATGTAACTTGTTTATTTCCTATATAAGGAAGACAAATAGGTTTACGTCCCATTGGTCCTTCACCGTCAAAGGGCCAACATATTGCATCTATCGCTCCTGATGTTGCCAAGTAACTTGTGTCACTAATGAATGCAAAACTTTTAACTTTTGAGCCATATCCTGACATAGCAAAATCAAGCTTATCTTTTAAACGCCAGCATCGAAGTACATTTTCTTGCATAGACGTTACCAAGTATTTACCATCTGGGCTAAAACTCACTTTGTTGTGAGAACCTTTCCAATCTAATTTTGTTGATTTCCATTTATTACTGTAATCTTTTTTCCAAATTGTAACACCTCCGTATCTAGATACAGCTAACCGTCTTCCTTTAGCATCAAATGCTAAACCTCCAATCGTACTATCATGATTTAAAGATTTTGGTTCTTTTTTATTTTTATCCCAATAATAAACTACCTTACCTGAGGAACAGACTAGGTTTCCATTATATGCTGCAACGTGGTCTACCCATCGTGAACCAAAGTTTGTAATTTCATTAATTTCTCCATTAAGTGAAATTTTTAAAAAATAACCATCATCACCACCAGTTAAAATACTATCACCATCCTTTGACATGCAAAGTATAACACCCTTATGAGCCTTTAAAGTTTTGTGTTTTTCTCCAGAACTGAAAATTCTTACAGTACCATCACCAAAACCAGCAGCTATATTATTACCAATTGAAACCGCGCAGGTAACTGGAACTCCAATTTCTAACTGAATTCCTCTTTGTTCAAATTTAGTTTTATCTAGCTCTGGAAATTGATTTAAATCAGTTGTCATTCTGATTTACAGGCTTCAAATCCCTCTTTTAAATTCATTGTATCTAAGTTACGTCCAATAAAAACTAGTCTAGAACTACGTTCTTTATTTTCGGGCCATTTTCCCATAGGAGAAGCATCCATCAACATATGAACGCCTTGAAATACATATCGATCATTTTCATCTTTAAAATCAAGTATTCCTTTAGTTCTCATAATATCTTGACCTTTTGTCTGTAAAAGTTTTCCAAACCAGTTTTGAAATTTTTCCATATCAAGGGGTGTATTAGATACGAATGATAAACTTTTAACATCATCATCATGTTCATGGTCATGATCTGACTCAAGAAAATCTGGTTCTACCTCTAAAATACGTTTTAAACTAAAAGCATCAAGATTAAGAATTTCCTTAAGTGGTGCTCCACATTTTGTAGTTTTAATAATTTTTGCAAAAGGATTAATTTTACGAATTCTCTTTGTCACTACCTCTATATTCTCATCTTTCACAAGATCTATTTTATTTAGTAATATTACATCACCAAAAGCAATTTGTTCCTCAGCTTCGTGATGATCCTCAATTTGTGAGCTTAAATGAACTGCATCTGCAACTGTAACAATTGCATCTAGCTTTGTTTTATTTGCTACATCTTGATCTACAAAGAAGGTTTGAGCCACAGGAGCTGGATCTGCTAAACCAGTTGTTTCAACTATAATTGCATCAAGTTTATCAGCTCGCTTCATTAACCCACTAAGTATTCTAATTAGGTCACCTCTGACTGTGCAGCATATACAGCCATTGTTCATTTCAAAAACTTCCTCGTCAGCATCCACTACAAGGTCATTATCAATACCTTGTTCACCAAATTCATTTACAATAACGGCGTACTTCTTGCCGTGCTGTTCTGTAAGAATTCTATTAAGAAGTGTAGTTTTTCCAGCACCAAGAAAACCTGTTAATACAGTGACCGGAACCTGTCTATCGGTTTCTTCCATTAATTAAATTAACATCCTTTAAAAGATTTTGACATGTTGCCAATTAAATCAAAATATAAATCTTTACCAGGGTTAAGAGTAGCTCCCAATGGATCAATGACCCCTGTTGCAACATTGGTATCTTTTGCTACAGCTTTGATAATATCAGGATTAAATTGAGGCTCTGAGAAAATACAACTTACTTTATCATGCTCAATTACTTCTCTAATTTCATCTAATTGTTCAGCACCAGGCATTACGTCTGTATTAACTGTAAATGCACCTAAAATGTTAATTCCGAATCTTTTTTCAAAGTATTGATATGCATCATGAAAAACTATTGATTTAAAATCTTTATTTAATTCCGATTTTACTTTTTTAGTAAGTTTATCTAAATCTTTATGGGCCTTTTTTAAATTTTCTTTATATTTAGCCTCATTTTTTGAGTCATTCTCAATTAAATGTTCTGCCATTTCACTTAAAATTACTTTTGCATTCATTGGATCTAACCAAATGTGAGGATCATGTTCACCATGTGCGTGGCCTTCATGTCCATGATCATCGTGACCATCTTTTTTATGATCATCATCATGTCCATGTTCGTCATGACCATGTTCTTTCTCTTTTTTGTCATGATCGTGATCATCATGATCGTCCTCTTTCTTTGCATGATCATCGTGATCGTCTTCTTTATGACCATGATCGTCATGACCTTCAAAAATATTTCTTTCTCTAAACTTTAGTTTAGTTATCCCTTTAATTTCCATTAATTCAATTTTTTCAGCTTTTTTTGCAATTGATTTTAATGGTTTCTCTAAAAAACTTTCTATGTCTTCACCTACCCAAAATATGATATCCGCATTTTGTATCATTTTTGCGTGAGATGGCTTTAGTGCAAATCCATGTGGTGAAGCATAACCATCAACTATCAAATCAGGTTTACCAACGCCATCCATTAAATAGCTTGCAAGTGAATGAATTGGTTTTATTGATGCTACTACCTTAATTTCAGCATTAGCAGGTGTAAAAATTGTTAAGAGTGATAAAAGTGGTAATAATATTGGTAGTTTCTTAATGTATGTCATATGTTGTATATTTGAATTGTTATAATATAACACTATGTAATAATATAACATATTTATGTCAAGGAATAATATGAGCACAAATCAGAATGTACTAGTTAAATTAAATGAGGCTGGCTTTAGTTTAGACAACAAATGGCTCGTAAAAGGAGTATCACTACAAGTTGAAAAAGGAAAAATTGTTACTCTTATTGGTCCAAATGGATCAGGAAAAAGCACAACAGCTAAAATTGCTTTAGGTATTTATAAAAAAATTGATGGCACTGTTGAAAAATACACAAATAAGGTTGGTTATGTTCCACAAAAAATTTCAATTGATTGGACATTACCACTAAGAGTAAATGATTTCATGGTGTTAACAGAAAATCTTAATAAAGAAACAATAGATGAAGCTTTGTCATTAACTGGTGTTATTCATCTTAAAGATAAAAATTTAGGAGACTTATCTGGTGGTGAATTTCAAAGAGTATTACTTGCAAGAGCTATTTCAAAAAAACCTGAGTTATTGGTATTAGATGAGCCAGTACAAGGAGTTGATTACACTGGAGAAATAGCTTTATACAAACTTATTAAAAAAATTACAGATGAATTAAATTGTGGAATCTTATTGATATCACATGATTTACATACTGTAATGAGTGCAACAGACCATGTTGTTTGTTTAAACGGTCATGTATGTTGTTCAGGATCGCCGATGGATGTTGCAAAAAATAACGAATACAAAGCTTTATTTGGTGAACAAGCTTCTGAAATACTATCAAGATATGAACATAGGCATGACCATATTCATACTGATGAAGGTGAAATAAAAAAAAATTAAATGTTTGATGATTTCTTTATAAGAGCATTGGTAGCTGGAATTGGAGTTGCTTTTGTAACAGGGCCTCTTGGTTGTTTTGTAATTTGGAGGAGGTTATCTTATTTTGGTGATACTTTAGCTCATTCTGCATTATTAGGGGTAACATTAGCCTTTACAATGGAATTCAATATTGCATTATCAGTTTTCATAATTTCCTCTTTAATAGCTTTAACTTTAATACAACTTCAAAAAAAAACTAATTTACCAGGTGATGCCTTGCTGGGTCTTCTAGCTCACTCATCTTTGGCTGTTGGACTTGTGGTAATAGGTTTTTTAACATTTATTAGATTTGATATAATGGGATTGTTATTTGGAGATATATTGGCTGTTACAGTTGATGATCTTTTAATAATATGGATAGGAGGAGCGTTAATTCTTCTTATTCTAAAATTAATATGGAAACCTTTATTTGCATCAACAGTAAATTATGAATTAGCTGAAGCAGAAGGCTTAAATCCTGAGAGAGCTAAAGCTATATTTACAATCTTAATGGCAGCTATAATTGCAATATCAATCAAAATGGTTGGATTATTATTAATAACAGGAATGTTAATTATACCGGCAGCAATGGCTAGAAATATTTCAACTAGTCCACAAAGTATGGTGATCTATTCAATTATAGGCGGATTGTTGGCTGTTATTTTAGGATTATTTTCATCATTAGAGTTTAATACATCATCAGGACCTTCAATTATAAGTGCAGCCTTATTATTGTTCATTCTTTCTTTATTTAGAATTAAACAATCTATTAAATTGAAAAACTAGTGAGGAATCAGTAAAGTGAGTAAAATGCATAAAGAACATAATCTAACTAAAAATCAGCAAATCATTTTTGATATAATTGATAGATCACCTGAGCCACTTAAAGCATATTCAATACTATTTAATGTTCAAAAAAAAGGTATCAAGGCTCCATTACAAGTTTATCGAGCACTAGATAAGTTAGTTGAAATAGGAAAAATACATAAAATTGAAAGTAGAAATGCTTTTATTGCATGTCAAAATTCAAGTTGTCAGGTGTCAAAAGCTACTGCTTTTTCAATATGCGAAAGTTGCGAAAAAGTAACAGAAATTAATAATTCCAGCCTTTCAAAATATCTATCAAATTTTAAAGACAAAGCTGGTATGAAATATAGTAAATATAATCTTGAATTTTTTGGTTTATGCAAAAAATGTATAACCAAATAAATTTGAATTATTGATGATATTTTTTACCTTAAAGATCATACTCGCAGCAATAATAATAGCATTCGCCAGTTGGCTTTCAGGGCAAAATCCAAAGCTTGCAGGTTTTATTATCGCCTTACCTCTTGTATCACTCATAGCTATAGCTTTTTCTTACTACGAGCATAATGATATAGAAAAAACAGTTCTTTTTACTAAGAGCATACTAATAGCGATACCTGTAAGTTATTTATTTTTTTTACCCTTCTTTTTTGCAAAATCATTTAATATGAATTTCTTCCTAATTTATGGCACAGGCTTAGGATTTTTAATTGTAGGTTTCTTTATTCATAAATATATAACAAATTTTCTCTAATACTGTTACATCTTAATAAATTTGTAACATTAATGTAATAATTAATAAGTAGGAGAAAATATGTTTATAAAAAAATATCTAAAGTGGATTAGTACATTCTTAGTTTTAGTAGGAATACTTCTTACAAATTTAAATATATATCCTTTAAATATATATTTTCATGGATTAGGAGTTGTTGGATGGACTATCGCTGGATTTATTAGCAAAGATAAAGCGATATTAACTAACTTTGGATTACAAATTCCATTGTTTGTAATTGGTATTTATAAAGTTATTTTTTAAATGAAGAATGTATTATTTGTATGCACAGGTAATTCAGCAAGAAGTATTATTGCTGAAAGTATAATAAATAACGAGTATGACGATATGTATAAAGGTTTTAGTGCTGGGAGTAATCCAACAGGAAAAATTAATGAAGATGTGAAGAATTATTTATTATCAAAACATTATGATCTTTCAAATTATAGATCTAAAAATTTTAATGAGTTTGTTAATAATCATATTAAAATGGATTACGTGATTACAGTTTGTAATAATGCCAATAACGAAGTCTGCCCTATTTGGCCAAATAAAGATCAAATAATTCATTGGGATATAGAGGATCCTGTTAAATTACTTAATGAAACAAATGACTTAAATAAAAAAGATGAAATAATTGAAAAAGTTTTTAACCATATCAATAAAAATATAAAGGAACTACTTAATGAAAAATAAAAGTCGTTATTTTCTTGCTGAACTATTAGGCAGTTGTTTTTTGGTAATGATTATTGTTGGTTCAGGTTTAATGGCTGAAAACTTAACCAATGACGTTGCTGTGATGTTAATAGCGAATACTATAGCAACAGGAGCGGGTTTATTTGTGCTTATTACAGTATTTGCTGATGTATCAGGAGCTCACTTTAATCCATTTGTAAGTATCGCAATGGCAATAACAGGCAAATTAAAAAGGAAACTATTACCCTACTATATCATTGCTCAATTGGTTGGTTGCTTGATTGGTGTTGGTTTAGCTAATTTCTTTTTTGAACATGAAATTTATGAATTATCTACTAAATCAAGAGATGGAATTTATATACTAACATCTGAAGTGATAGCAACATTAGGGCTTATAATAATAATTTTTGGTTCAATGAAGTCAGGTAAAATTACTGTTGCAGCTAGTGTTGGGCTTTATATTACTGCAGGTTATTGGTTTACTTCTTCAACTTCTTTTGCAAATCCAGCTGTTGCAATTGCTAGAACATTTACAGAGTCTTTTACTGGTATTAGTTATTTAAATACTCCTTATTATATTTTAGCTGAGCTTGTTGGAATGTTAATTGCTGTACTTATTGTTAAAAAGTTATTTTCAGAAAAAAATTGAAAAATATAAAACTTACCAATCGAATAAGTTTAATTAACAAAAAATTTAAAAAAAAAGAGTTTTATCATTATCTTAAAACTTCTAATCTTTCATTAGTAATACCTAAGATTAAAGACAAATATGTAGTAGTTTCCCAAAAAAGAGTTCCAATTAATAAAATTAACTACGAGTTTCCTTCTGGCATAGTGGAAAAAAAGGAAACAACTCTCCAATCAGCATATAAGGAATTAAGAGAAGAAACAGGATATAGATCAAGATCAAAATTGAGTAAAATAATAACTTTTTATAATGAACCTGGAAGACTAACTACTAAAATTACTGGTTATTACACAGAAGACTTAATTAAAATTTCGAAACCAGAACAAGGTATTAGAATTCATCTTTTTAATCAAAGAGAGATATTTAAATTAATATTAAATCAAAAATTCAATAATAGTTCTCATATAGCAATGTTTTTTTATTTAATAACAGTTCTTAAAAAACTATAAACTAAAGGTTGTATCAAAATATCTTTTTTATTTAAGGATTATATGATTAAATCAAATATTAAATAATTTGGAGGCAGTAATGAGAAAAAAACTAAAAAAAAATGAAAAGAAAAAAACAAAGATATTAAAATCAATAGACAATCTTAAAAATAAAATTACAGCAAAAGAAAAAAAATTATCAAGCCTTAATATTAAAATTGCTGGTCTAGAAAAAAAGGTTGCAGAAAAAAAAGCAAAAAAGCTTGCTAAGAAAAATGCAGAGCAGTCTCCTGCATCTATAAATAATTAATTCCAAATCGTCTTTCTCCCTTCTCATTTAAGAGAAGGAAGAAAGTAGTTAATCAACAAAATTTAAACAGGGGAAGAAATAATGAATATTTAAACTTTGATAGTGCTTTATACATAAACTAAATTACAAAATTATTTACTTATTGTTAAAGTTAAATGAATTTAAATTAAAATAATGTTACAAAAAAATATCACTCAATTAAAAATAGAATTAAATTTAATTTATCTTGAATTATTTGAGTAAATTACTCTTGGTTCTAAAAATAATTCTCTGGCAAGAGCTTTAAATCTTTTAGTAACTTGTTTTGAGATTATTTCTTGATGTTGTGATGGAATTTTTAAAAATACAGCATTACCTCTTTTATACAATTTAAACTCTTCAAGAAATATCGTAGATATCGAGGTCAATGATTGTGAAAATCTCAATGCTGCTCCAACTTGTTTGCTTGAAAAAATTTCATTATTATTTAAAAAAGTTAGATACTCCATCTTTGGATTATACTTGATACTACAGTACCGCCAATAACATGACAAAGCTAATTGTATTCTTTCTTTATGAGTCAATCTAAGTAAAGGAGTATTTATTGTTTCTTGAAATACCAATTCAGCTTTTTGAAATGCTCCTAATCCCCAATCCATATGACTTAATACACATGCCAGATATAATAATTTCTTATTAAAATGTTCATTGCCTTCAAAAACTGGCTGAATAAAATCATAATATTTTTTATAGTTCGATCCTAGATCACCTCTTTTTTTTGCAATATGCTCAAGTGCTTTATGAAAAATTTCTGATTCTTTTACATCTTTAAAATAGTCAATTGATAAAGAACCTTCACGCAAACCGCTTATAGAACAAATTATATTTCTTGGATTTGTAACTCTCATAATTTCATCAAGTATAATGCAACTATAAGGTAAATACGCTGTTCTAGATTTTGAAATATACTCAACTGTTTTAAGTTTAGATTTATTAAAAGATGAAATTTTTTCAACAAACTTAGATAAAACATTGTTATCAATACTATATTGATGAATTATATGTACCGGATGATTATTTTGAAAAAGATGTAATTTAAATAATGCTCGCCAGGTACCTCCAACTAAATATAGATTATTAAATTTCTTTTTTGAAAGCCATTTTTCTTCTCTTAATAATTTTTTGATATATTTTGCTAAATTTCTTTTTTTAACTATAGGATTATTTAATAATCTTAAAACTCCAATAGGTAATGAGGTTTTATTAGTAACTATATTATTTTCAACTCGAGCTAATTCTAAACTTCCACCTCCAAGATCAGCAACTAATCCATTGACATTTTCAAAGCCTATTTTTACTCCCTCAGCTGAGCATTCAGCTTCTTCTTCACCAGATAATATATTAATCTTAGTTTTAAAAAGTTTTTCAACTTCATTAATAAATGGTTTTGTATCAGTCGCTTCTCTTAAAACTGCTGTTGCAATGATTTTAAGATTTGTGATTTTTGAAACATTTAAAATTTCAGAGAATCTTTTTAAAACTTTTAAAGCATATTCGGTACCAGATCTGTGAAGTTTTTTGGATTTATCTAAATTTTTTCCAAGTTCACAAACTGCTTTTTCATTAAAAAAAGGCACACGAGAAGAACTGAAATCTTCATAAATTAGCATTCTTATAGAGTTTGATCCAATGTCTATTATAGCTAATTTTGCCTGATTTAATTTTAAACTATTTTTACTTTTAATTACTTCCACTTTTAATCAATCTTAAGTGCAGTTGTTTAGGCTGCATTCTTAGTTTAGCTTTACCTCTTCCAGATAAGCTCGGATTATTCATAAAATATTCATGAGCTGAAAAGGAATCGCTCTTACTATATTTAATTTTTTTATAATTACCATCAGCTTTAAGTTCCCAGCTATGATTAGTATCAAGATAATTTGCCAACATTATTTGATCTAAGATCTGTTCATGAACAGTCTCATTTTCAATTGGGACTAGAAGTTCTACCCTTCGATTTAAATTTCTCGGCATTAAATCAGCTGACGAAATATATACTTTTGCATTTCTATTAGGCATTTTTTTTGTACCATTACTAAAGCAGTAAATTCTAGAATGCTCTAAAAATCTTCCTATGATACTTTTTACAAATATGTTTTCTGATCTATCTTTTACTCCTGGTCTTAAACAACAAACACCCCTTACAAATAAATGAATTTTTACACCAGCATTCGAAGCTTCATAAAATTTATCAATAATTTCTGGATCTACTAAAGAGTTCATTTTTGCCCAAATAGCTGCAAATTTTCCATTTTTAGAATTTTTAATTTCAGCATCAATATTTTCATTTAAGGTTTGCCTCATATTTACTGGCGAAATAGAAATTTTATTTAAATTTTTTGGTTTTGCGTATCCTGTTACATAATTGAAAAACTTTTCAACATCTGATGCCATTTTCTTATCACAACTAAATAAAGACAAATCAGTATAAATTTTAGCATTTACTGGATGATAATTGCCAGTTCCTAAATGAAAATAAGTTTGTATTTTACCCTGTTCTCTTCTTAAAACTAATGATGATTTTGCATGAGTTTTATATTTAGCAAAACCATAAACAATTTGAACACCTACTTTTTCTAAACTTCTTGATAGTTGAATATTAGCTTCCTCATCAAATCTAGCTTTAATTTCAATTAAAGCGGTAACTGTTTTTCCGTTTTCTGCAGCTGTTATTAAAGCTTTAACAATAGGTGAGTCTAGAGTTGTTCTATATAGAGTTTGTTTTATAGCTATAACTTTTTTATCATTTGCTGCTTGGTTTAAAAATTCAATTACTGAGTCAAATGTTTCAAAAGGATGATGAACAACTAAATCTTTCTTTTTAATAGTTTCAAAAAAATTATCATTATATTCTTTTAATCTTTCAACTTCTCTAGGTGTAAAATGTTTAAATCTTAATTTTGGATTTTTTACTTTACATATTTGATCTATATCTTGAATTCCAACAAGGCCAGCAACATCATAAATATAGTCAGGATTTATATCTAATTTATTAGTTATAAATCTTATCAATTCGTTATCACTATTTTCAAGAACCTCTAAACGAACAATATCACCCGTTCTACGTCTTTTTAAAGCCAATTCAAAAGATCTAACCAAATCTTCTGCTTCCTCTTGAATCTCTACATCGCTGTCTCTTATTACTCTAAAAATCATTTTCTTTTCTAAATCATGATCTGGAAAAATTTCATTAGCAAAAAAACTTATTACATCATCTAGAATCACAAATTTCTTATGATTTTTTGAAGACTCAATTTCAATAAATCTAGATAATGCTTTTGGTATTACTATTATTGAGTTTAAAATCCTTTTTTTATTTTTTTTTCTTAACTTCATTACAATTGCTCTTCCTTGATTGATTATAAATGGAAATGGATGTGCAGGATCAATTGCTGATGGTGTTAATAAAGGGTAAATCTCTTCTTTAAATATTTCTAAAAGTTTTTTTTTATCCTTAGTATTTAAATTAACTGGTTTAACTAAATTGATATTATTTTTTTTTAATTCCATAATCAGTTGAATAAAAATTTTGTTCTGTTTTTTTAATAGATTCTTAGTTTCAAGCACTACCTCATCCATTTGCTCTTCAGGTGTCAAACCATCAGAGCTTAGTGAGTCAACTTCTTGTTTTATTTGACTATATAACCCAGCTACACGGACCATAAAAAATTCATCTAGATTAGACCCAGCAATTGATAAAAACTTTACTCTTTCATAAAGAGGATTTTCGATATTTTGCGCCTCTAAAAGTACTCTATCGTTGAATTTTAACCAAGAAAGCTCTCTATTTATATATTTAGATTTCAACTCTTCTTTATGTTGTTTTTTTAATGCAGTCATATATTTAGATTTTATGTATCAATTATACGTCATGAGACACGCAAAATCTAGTTGGGATGATTTAAGTATTAATGATTTTGATAGACCACTTACTAAAAGAGGCAAGAAAAATGCAAAAATGATTTGTGAATTTTTTGTTAAAAAAAAATTTGAATTTGATTATGCATTAATTTCATCATCAAAAAGAACAAAAAAAACTTTTCAAATTTTATCCAAGAAAATTAATAAGCCAAAAAAAGTTAATTTTTCAAAAGATTTATATTTAGTTGATGAGAATGCAATTGTAAAAAAAATTAAAGAAATATCCAGTGAATATAAATCAATTTTGATTATAAACCATGAACCATCAGTGAAAAATTTAGTACGAAATCTTACAAAAAATCATAATACGAATAATTTTAAACTAATGAATTATAAATTCCCAACAGCAGCATTTGCAAAAATTGAGTTTGATATTAAATCCTGGAATGAAGTTGAGAAAAAGGGAGTATTAAAAAAATTTATAAGACCCAAAGATCTTCAAGATTCTAAAGAATAACCAGCTGATCTTACTGTTCTAATTAAAGGTTTTGTATTTTGTATGTTAATTGCTTGTCTTAATCTTCTAATATGAACATCAACTGTTCTAGACTCAACATATATATTTTCTCCCCAAACATTGTTTAAGAGTTGTTCTCTTGAATAAACTCTTTTTGGATTTTTGATAAAAAAATCTAAGAGTTTAAATTCAGTTGGACCCAAAGTAATTTCTTTATCTTTTCTATAAACTCTTTTTGTAATCCGATCTATTTTTAAATCAGTAAATTCTACAATGTCTGATGATGATTGAGGTTTAGATCTTCTCAATAAAGATTTAATTCTAGCATTCAATTCTTTTTGACTAAAAGGTTTAGTTACATAATCATCTGCACCTGTATCAAATGCTTTTAATTTGTCTTCTTCCTCCCCTTTTGCAGTTAACATAATGACAGGAATATCATTAAACTTATTATCTTTTTTTAAGTTTTTACAAATTTCAACACCAGATAATTCTGGTAACATCCAATCCATTAATATTAAATCTGGCTGTTTTAATTTTATTTGTTTAAGAGCATCTTCTCCATTTTCTGAATGACTGACTTTATAACCTTCTTTTTCAAGATTGTACTTTAACAAACTAACAATTGATGCTTCATCTTCAGCTATGAAAACATGAGCTGACATAAATCATTTTTCTCCGGTTACAATTGGCTCTGTTCCCTTGGGTCTATCACCTTCTAAATATTCGCCTTTAACTAAATAATAAACTTGTTCTGCAACATTTGTAGTATGATCACCAATACGCTCTATGTTTTTAGTTACAAACAATAAATGGGTTCCATCTTCTAAATTTTTTTCATTTTCTTTAAGATATTTTATAACTTCTTGCATACAAAGATTTGTTAGATCATCTATTTGCTCATCACCTTCCCAAACATTTACTGCCATTGGCGCAGATCTTTCTAGATAAGCATCTAATGTTGATTTTAATTGTTTTTGAACATTGGTAGATACTCTATTCAATGAGTCTACCAAGTTCTTTGGAAGATTTTCGTTAAGCAAAAGTGTTCTCTTGGATATATTTTTTGCTAAATCACCTATTCTTTCTAAATCTGAAGACATTTTCAAAGCCGTTACTGTCTCTCTTAAATCAATTGCCATAGGTTGTCTTAAAGCAATTAAATTCACAACTTGCTGTTCAATTAAAGTCTCATATTTATCTATTTTTTCATCTTCTTGAATAACAGCTTCTGCAATATTATTATCTCTTGTTGTAATGGCTTGAATTGCTTTACCTAAAGAATCTTCACATGCACTTCCCATTTTAATTATATTAGCATTAAGATTTTTTAGTTCTTCTTCGTAAGATTTGACTGTATGTGGTGCTTCAGACATTATCCAAACCTCCCTGTTATATAATCTTGCGTTTTTTTATTATCTGGATTCTTGAATATTTTATCAGTAGATCCATGTTCAATCAATTGACCTAAATGAAAAAAACCTGTATTTTGAGAAACACGTGCTGCTTGAGCCATAGAATGAGTTACAATTATTATTGTGTGCTCTTTTTTTAACTCATCAATCAATTCTTCAATTTGTGCTGTTGCTATTGGATCTAATGCTGAACAAGGTTCATCCATTAATATAACTTCAGGTCTTACAGAAATCGCTCTAGCAATACAAAGTCTTTGCTGTTGTCCTCCAGATAATCCAGTTCCAGGTTCATGCAACCTATCTTTTACCTCTTCCCATAGTGCAGCCTTTTTCAAACTAGTTTCAACAATTTCATCCATTTCTTGTTTTGATTGAGCCATACCATGAATTGTTGGACCGTAAGACACATTTTCATATAAAGTTTTTGGGAAAGGATTGGGTTTTTGAAAAACCATACCAATTTTTTCTCTTAGTCTTACGACATCACAACTTTTATCATTGATATTAAAATCATTAATTAAAATTTCTCCTTTAACACTACAGATATCAATTACATCATTCATTCTATTAAGACATCTTAGGAAAGTTGATTTACCACAACCAGATGGACCAATTAATGCCGTTACTTGATTTTCCTCAATATCTAAACTTATATTAAAGAGCGCTTGTTTTTTTCCATAAAAAACATCAACATCTTTTGCTTTAATCTTTATCATTTTAACTCCATTTTTTCTCAAACTTATGTCTTATTATTTGGGCAAATAAATTCATTATTATTAAAAAGCCAAGTAAGACCATTATACATGCCGAAACTTTTTCTACAAATCCCCTTTCAGCACTTTCAGCCCAAATATAAATTTGAACTGGTAAGCTTGCAGCAGGATCCATGGGTGATCCAGGTATCGTGTTAACAAAAGCAACCATTCCAATTAAAATTAAGGGTGCAGTTTCTCCTAAAGCTTGAGCTAAACCAATTATTGTTCCTGATAACGTGCCAGGCATAGAAAGAGGGACTGTATGATGCATTGTGGTTTGCATTCGACTTGCTCCCATAGCAAGTGCTGCCTCTCTTATACTTGGAGGAACTGCTTTTAAAGATGCTCTAGCAGCTATAATTATTGTTGGTAAAGTCATTAAGGACAAAGTGATACCTCCAACTAATGGGGTAGACCTTGGTAAATGAAATATAGCCAATAAAACTCCTAACCCTAATAGACCAAAAACTATAGATGGAACCGCTGCTAAGTTGTTTATATTAACTTCAATAAAATCAGTAAATCTATTTTTAGGGGCAAATTCTTCAAGATAGATTGCAGCTAGAACCGCAACAGGAAAAGCTATCATTAAACAAACAAGTATAGAAAAAATTGAGCCCATAAATGAACTTGCTATTCCAGCTAGCTCAGCTTCTCTTGAGTCAGCATTTGTAAAAAAACTTATATTAAATTTACTTTCAACCTTACCATTTGCAACAAGTTGATCAAAAATTTTTAATTGATAATCGCTTACTCTTCTTTGGTCTTCAGGTAAATCTCTTGGATAATTTCCTTTAAAGACTTGGTCTAAATCATCTGAAGCAGTTAGATAAACTTCCTTTGTTTTTCCTATTAAATTAGGGTCATTTAAAAGTTCATTTTTAATTTCTTTTTCAAAAAAATAAGACACCATTCTCTTCAATTCATTTTCTTGATCTTCATTGGCGTTTGGATCTAAATCAGCCATTGATTTTAATGCTATATCGTAATAATCA